>NZ_JAOPHO010000109.1:0-7828 GCF_033141925.1 Peribacillus sp. CSMR9 | reverse complement strand
TGGAATAACAGAAAGTCGATTCCTTAAAAAGTTAGGGAATCGGCTTTTTTATGTTAATCTGCTTAGTGTACAGAATTTCTGCATTTCTGCATAATGTAGGGGTGCAGTTCAGACAATCAGCCTTCTCTTATGGAACTAAAGGGGCAGGATAGTTGAAGAGTGCTGTTTGATCTTTATTCAACAATTGGACCAGGTAATTAAATAACATTTGTTGATCAAAAGGGAGAATTTTAGAAAAGTTTTGTGTTAACTAATTATGTGTAAAATATACCAAACACCCTCTTATAGGTAAGCCAAATAAGAGGGTGTTTAACATTATAGAAAAGTAAAAACAATAAGTTATTTTACTTCAAAGTGTTTGGCCATTATCAATTGTAAAAACTTGGCCTGTGATAGATTTTTGAGTCAATTGAAAAAGAATAGCCTCTGCAATATTGTCTGGTGTTGAAATTCTCTTAAGTGGTAAGTTGCCCGTAAGTTGATACATCTTTTCTTCATTACCAGACCACCACCTTGTATCAACTGCACCAGGAGCTATACTATTCACTCTGATATAAGGTGCTAATGCGATCGCTAACGACCTTGTCATTGTGTGAATTGCTGATTTTGTTGCTGCATACGGGATGGATGAACCTATTCCGGTCGTTCCTGCCACGCTGCCCATGTTAACAATCACACCTGATTGTTGCTTCTTCATATAAGGGACAACAGCTTTTACGCAATGAAACATTCCTTTCACATTTACGCTGAAAAGGGAATCCCACACTTCATCTGTTACGGCGTCTAAGTCATCCATAGCTATTTGAGCTGTAATGCTCGCATTGTTTACTAAACTATCTACCGTCCCAAATGATGTAACAGTTTGGGATACCATATCATTCACTTCTTTTTCTATCGCTACATTCGCTCTAAATGCGAATGCAGTGCCTCCTAGCTGTGTAATCTCATTGACAACTTCTACAGCTTCTTTTTCCGATCGGCTATAATTAATAACAACTTTTGCTCCTGCATCTGCTAATTTCAAAGCAGTTGCTTTTCCAACACCAGTGCCACCACCAGTTATAATGACTACTTTATCTGTTAAGTCCATTCTAAATCATCCTTACTTTGTTTGATTTAATATGTTCTATTTTACCTTTACGTAAATCAAGAGGATAATAGTGAATAATAAGGGGGATATCATTTTAAATGATACCAGTGGAGGAATGTATTCTTGGAAAGCCATGATTTGAGGATTTTTAAACATGTTGCAGAACTGCAATCAATATCTAAAGCTGCTGAAAAATTGGGCTATGTACAACCTAACGTCAGTCAGAGAATTAAAAGTTTGGAAGATGAACTAGGCGTCAGATTATTTATACGTAATAATAGAGGGGTAACATTGACCGAGGAGGGGAACGTTTTATTAGAGTATACAAATCAAATTATACTACTAATGGATGAAGCCAAATCATTAATTAATCCTAAAAAGTGGAGGGAACCTTTAACAATAGGTGCATCCCAAACGATTTCTGCAGTTAGAATTCCTCAGCTGTTTTCTTCTTTTTTGAGGGAACATAAAAATATTGATGTAAAAGTAAGAACAAATGATAAGCAAAAGTTACAAGAAATGCTTTCCTATGGAGAACTTGATGGTGTTTTTATAAATGGTACGTATAATTACTCACAGTTCGAAACTGTTTATAGTTATTTTGAAGAAGTCATGCTCATTTCACCTAAGCAAAATCAAATTGAAAAGAAACAAGATCAAACTTTACTTATTAATAGCGACCCAGATTGTATTTATAGAAACATACTGTTAGATTTTTCTAACAAAAGTAATTTTAAATATCCAACTATCATGGAATTTGATTCGCTCGAATCTATTATACAAGCTGTTAATGATGGACTTGGCATCAGTATATTACCGGCAGACATTGCAAATAGCCGAAAAGAATTAAAAACAGTTCAATATCAAGAACTGTCTGAAAAAATCAGGATAGATTTTGTAATTAAACACAGAAAACAGCAACCGCAAAGTCTAAAAAAATTTATTCGTTTTTTACAGAGCTTATAATCTGGTATTAATTGGAAGAGTCTTTGTTTCCCATTCGATGCACTTAGAAATTAGTCTATTATTCCATTAAAGGGCGAGATTCTTGAAGAAGTTTCGCTTTTCTTAAGAACTAACGGGTGCTATAGCTGAAGATAGGAGCTGTCTTTAAGGCGGCTTTTCTTTATGCAACTATCGGGGCAGGATAGTTGAAGAGTGCTGTTTGACCTTTGTTCAACAATTGGGCCAGATTGTTGAACAACACTCTAAGGATAATTGGATATCTATTTTAAAATTAGAATAATTTATTTAATATAAACATAGGAAATAGAGGAATATAAATGGGGCTAAAAGCGAATATTTCTGAAAATCGAATTTATACGAAAGGTGTAATTGCGTTATTGTTATCAGCTTTATTAACTGCAACAAGCAAAGTATTTGTTGCTTTAAAACAAAGATGAACTGTTTTGAAAAAAGTCGCGTCGAGTAATGAATGGTTTAACGGTTATCCAGTGATTGTCTAAGAAAAATTTAAATAGAATGGATAGTAGGTGTGATTCATTAGTGAATAATAATTTGCTTCGGATAAAAGATTTTAGCAAGTTAACTGGCTTATCACGGAAAGCTTTGTATATTTATGATAAACATAATATTTTGAACCCTATATTTATTCATCCAGATAATGATTATCGATATTATGATCGAAATCAGCTTCTAGCTGCTAAACGAATAAATTTATTAAAACAAGCTGGGTTTACATTGAATGAAATTCGTGAAATCATGAATGGAAAATTGTCAGATGAAGAGATAAATAATTTAATAGATGAAAAGCTTCACCTAGAAATGAATAAAGTAAAAGCTGCCAATCAAGCAATAAATCAATTAGAAATCCTGAGTAATATGATTACTAAATCAAATAATGAGGTCAAAAAAGAGTATATAGAATCAGTGATTGTATATGAATACAATATAGAACCAAATGAAAATATATGTGTGGCGCTGAATAATTCAGATGAAATGATTAAAGGGCTGAAAGTGAGTGTGAAAGATAAGATTATTAAATATAAACTGATTGATAATCAAATATATCCTGTTAGCATCGCTCTACAAGTAGAAAATCAGAAATTAAATCACTTCGTTAACACAAGCTATTTTGGTTTTGATACGACGCAGATTTATTACGAAGTAAATCCTTATCAAGAAGAGTCGGCGCTAAAGATAAAAGAAATAATGGAAAATAACGAATTAGAATGGTCTGAACCCTATATTTATGAACGAATATTAAACCCTGACGATTATCTATATTCATCAAAGCGTCTTTCGATATTTATTTTTCCTTCTATATAATTGACCTTACCCCTAGGTTAACCTTTACACTCTCTTTAAAAGGAGGGAGTACACATGAAGAAAAATAAATATGCATTGGTGACGGGAGCATCTAGAGGAATAGGTAAGTCGGTCGCAATCCAACTTGCAACTGATGGATTTAATATATTGTTGCACTACAATCAAAACACTGAAAAAGCTAATGAGCTTAAAAAAGAAATTGAGTTAAGTGGCAGACAAGTGAAATTAATTCAAGGTGATTTTAATTCCAGTGAAGGAATTGAAGCATTTATAGAGAAAACTAGAAAAATGTTAATTGAAGAGAATGATGTAACATTACATACAATCGTTCATAATGCAGGACATGCTACGTCAAATGGATTTGGTGAAGTGGACTATGATGAGTTCGATCGACTATTTAATGCGAATGTTAAAGCTCCATATTTTATTACGCAATCATTAATCGAATTTTTAGAGTTCAATGGTAGAATAATTAACCTATCATCCGGTGTGACACGTATTGCATTTCCGCATATGATGGTATACAGCATGACAAAAGGTGCCATTAATACAATGACATTTACACTTGCCAAAGAGTTAGGGGCCAAAGGAATTACGGTTAATTCAGTGATGCCTGGAATCATTGACACGGATTCAACTGCTAACTGGCTACATACTGAAGAAGGCCAAGAAAATGCAAAGAATATGAGTGCTTTAAAAAGAGAGGGTCAACCCGAAGAAATTGCAAATGCTGTTTCGTTTCTAGCAAGTGAAAAAGGAAGTTTTATTACGGGGCATAATATGGATGTAACCGGAGGAAGTCATTTGTAATTGTGTAATGGGAATAAAAAGAAACTTTATATACTCATAGTTTTTAATGCAATTTTATTAAAAGAAATCGGGCGCGATTATTTAATAAGGTTCGCTTTTCTTGTTGAACTAACGGGTGCGTTAGTTGCTTAAGGAAGTTGTTTAAACGACTTTATTTCTGTTGATAGTTAAAGAAAATTTTAACACCGTCTGAATAATAGGACGGTGTTAAGTGCGTTTTATAAAAGCAAAATTAAACAACTGTATTGTCACCGATTAGTAAGTTAGTTAAATGTATGCTACTTATGCAATTTTTTGAAATTAATGATCTTGAAAAAAAGTAGAAATAGTAGATAACTAATCAAGGAAATAGTTAAAGATATAACCAATATCACAATTGAATTTGTAGTCTCATTTTGAATATATTTAAATGTAATTAATCCACCGTATCCCATAATAATACCGGATAAAATAACTTTGATAGTATCGATTAGGTTTAAATAAAGCCCAATTAATTTTTTAATTGAAAAGAAATGAAGGGATGTACCTAAGGTCAATCCTATATTTAAAGATAAGGCGACTCCATAAATCCCTAATTCAGGGTTTGAAGCCAGAAAGGCTATAGAAATTAAGGATATTATTGAAGCCACTAAATTATTTATCATGACAGTATTCGCTTTTCCTAAACCAATAAGTACTGCTTGAAAGGGAGTACGGAAATAGTGTAATAGAAAGAATGGCCCCATGATTTTAAGAAAAGTACCTGCTTCCGGTGACTTATATATCAGAGTCGTTAAGGGCTCTGCAAAAACGTACAAAATGATTGTCCATGGAACACCTACAATCAAAGCTATGTTAACAGCTTGTTGAATTCTTTTCTTAATAAGAAGGTGATTATTATTCTCTTTCGATTCACTAATGGCTGGTACTAAAGCTACTGATAAAGAATTAGTTACAAAACCCGGAAGAAGCATTAGAGGTATAGCATATCCCATCACAATACCATATTGTTTGGTAGCTAAAGCCGTTCCAATACCGGCCAGAGCCAAACTTTGTGTAATCAGAATGGGCTGAATAATTCCTATCAAAGATTGTATTAAGCCGTTTCCAGTTGTCGGCAGACCAGTTTTAAGTAAATCGAAGAAAACTTCCTTACCTTTGCTGATCTGTTTAATAAAGGAATGGTGTAATTTGAATTTTTTATGTTTGGACCATTTAAACACAGAGAATAAATATAGTAGAGAAAATCCTTCTCCAATAATGCCACAAAGAACTGCTCCAGCTGCAGCATATTCGATTCCGTAAGGAATAAGCCACTGAACTAGAAAAAATATAAGCCCAATTCTAACAACTTGCTCAATTACTTGGGATAGCGCAATTGGCGTCATGTTTTGTTTGCCACGGAAATATCCTTTTATGACTGAAGAAACTGCCACAATAGGGACTATCGGTATAACGGCAAGTAAAGAATAATAAGCTCTTTGATCTGTTAAGAAATGTGAAGATAATGCCTTAGCACCGAAAATTGCAATAATCATTAAAATTAATCCTAATAAGCTAGTAGTTACTAATGATACAACCAGGATTTTTTTTACACGTTTATAGTTTCCTTTTATTTCAGCTTCAGCAACCAGTTTAGATATAGCTATGGGAAGTCCTAACGTAGTTAATGTAATTAAAAGACCAGTAACAGGCATTGCCATCATGATAAGTCCGACGCCTTCAGGACCTATTACATTTGCTAATACTATCCCGTTGGCGAATCCCAATATCTTTGTAATGAATGCGGCAACTGTTAAAATCATAGTTCCTTTAAAAAGAGTTTGTTTAGTCATCAATTATTCACCCTTTATCTTGTCCATATTTGAATATATGCAGGATAAAGGTAAACTAGCTTTCTATATTTTTCTTTTTGTAGAACTAACGGGGCAGTTAGTTGAACAAGCAATAATTAAGAAATTAAATAAATAATTGAAATACACTTTTCATTGTGATACATTAAATGGAAATAAGAGGTGGACAAAATGCTATCATTTTTGAATAATTTTTCCCTGTCACAATTACATCATCATAACAAGTAGTCTTGCTATTCGATTTTTATAAATCGTATATAGGAAGGCTATTTATCATTGAACCGCATTGATTAAGTTTAAGAACTTTAATCAATGCGGTTTTTTATTTTTAAACAAACAATTGGAGGTAAAAAGATGAAAAAGATGGATTATCAAAATGTAAAGGGAACACAAGATTATTTACCACATGCAGAAGTAGTACGAAGCAATATTAGGAGAACATTAGAAGACGTTTTTATCCAATATGGGTGTAAACCTCTAGAAACGCCAATTTTAAATTACACAGAATTAATGGCTTCTAAGTATGGTGGGGGTGCTGAAATTTTAGAGGAAATGTATACATTAACAGACAGAGGAGAAAGAGATTTGGCATTGAGATACGACCTAACGATCCCATTTGCAAAGGTAGTTGCAATGAATCCAACAATGAGGATGCCTTTTAAAAGGTATGAAATAGGTAAAGTGTTCAGGGACGGTCCTATAAAAACTGGAAGGTTCCGTGAGTTTACTCAATGCGACGTTGATATTGTGGGAGTTAAATCTCAAATAGCTGAAGCAGAATTAATGATTATGGCATTGGATGCATTCCACAAACTCGATTTAAAGGTAATAATTCAATATAACAATCGAAAATTATTAACTGGAATGCTTCAAGTGTTTGAAACATCAGATGAAAAAATTAATAAAGTAGTATTAATACTTGATAAACTTGAAAAAGTTGGATTAGAAGCTGTTACTTCGGAGCTTACTGAACAGGGGCTGCAGCCTTCAACAGTCAAATTAATTAAACAGTTTTTAACCGATAAAAATAATACAAGTTATAGCTACTTTGAACCCTTTTCTGCACAAAGCGAACAGGTTAAACAAGGTTTAGAAGAATTAAAAGAACTGGAAACATACTTGGAATTCCTTGGTGTCAATAACCAATGTATATTTAATCCATTTTTAGCAAGAGGCTTGGAGATTTATACGGGTACTATTTATGAGATTTTTTTATCTGATAAAACAATTAAGTCAAGTATTGGTAGTGGGGGTAGATATGACAATGCTATCGGTGGACTTATCGGAACAAATGAGAACTTTTCTACAGTTGGAATATCATTTGGTTTAGATGTTATTTATACTGCTTTAAATACCTCGAAGAAAAAAATCTTAGAAAATCCTACTGTGGACTTTTATGTAATCCCAATAAATACGCAAAAAGAATCATTATTAGTGGCAAGACATCTAAGAAATAAAGGCTACAAGGTTGAGTATGAAATTGGGAACAAAAAGATTGGGAAAGCCTTAGATAAGGCAAACAAGGAGAATTTTCGTAACGTTATCATAATTGGGGAAGATGAAGTGAAAAATAATCAATTTAAAATCAAAGATATGTTCTCTGGCGAAGAAAGAATTGAATCTTTTGTTTTTAATAAATGATGAATATGAAAATTTCTTATTTTAACTAAACCAGCTAAGGCGCTGCAGTGATCTTCAGCAATTGGGCTCGATTCTTGAATAAGAACGCATTTCTTAATGAACTCCCTCAGTTTAATAGATAATGCTCACGAATACTCGCTTATTCGCAGGATTTCAAACCACATGG
>NZ_JAOPHO010000108.1:0-7921 GCF_033141925.1 Peribacillus sp. CSMR9 | reverse complement strand
CCCCGATTGAATATCGAGAAAAGGCCGCAGCTTGAAATACTCTTTTTTTATTGTCTACTTGACAGGGTTATGTGCAGTCTCTTTTATCTTATATCCTCTTTTATTCGTGTAGCTTTGAAACAAAGTTGTTCAACTCACGTACCCGGTAGTTCAGTAAAGTCTAAAGGATTCTTTGAAGCATTTCAATTACAACAAGTATATCTAAGTAATTTGGAACAAATATTATAACTGTTGCAAATTCAAAGGAGGTGGCTAAAATGAACGCACAACGAGCAGAAGAAATTGCTTCTTCGCCAATTATGGCAAATGTGACCTATAATGAGGAAAGTATCTACATTGAGCACGTGGATGAACAAAATGGAATAGCTACAATCCATTCCCTTGATGAACCAAATAAAAAACAAAGTGTTTCTATAACCAGCTTAAATGAACAGTAATATGTTAAATATCCCTTTGGTAATCCTTTGCCTTCGGATGTAGCTTTGAAACAAAGTTTAATCAATTAATAGATAAATGAATAAATAAAAGGTCATGTTTTGAAAAACCAATCAAAACATGACCTTTTAATATTTATTTGGATTATTTTTTTAAAAAAAAGAATAGCCGTATAGGTTACATCGACTAGAGGCGTTTTCCTTAGCAATGAAAAAGCAGTCCGTAAAAGGTTTGTCCGACCTTTTTCGCGGTACCCCTAAAAGAAAATCCATTTCCTGGAGTTTTCCAGACCTAAATCATAAAAAGCCTTATTAAATAAAGGAGTTCACAAATTAGGCATGTATAATATGTGTACTCCTTTGTTCTTTTTATTAAATTAAAGCCACCCTTGTTAGGGAAAAAGTATAAGCAATAACGCCCCTCATTGCCAATCGATGAGGTTTTTCAGTAACGATTTCTATAATCGCTTCGTTTCTTTCTGCTTTTCTTTAGGAAAACCGTTATCAGCATGATCAGAATGACACAGCCTAGCCCTCCTAGAGATGAAACAGAAAATTTATTAGCGTCCCCACTGATTGCTTCTTTTTTAAACGAGGCAGGCACAGCTGTGTTCCTAACATCAGCGACCGTTTTAAGGTTAAAGGATCCTATGGCGCGCCCTTCTTGGTTACTGATTGAGAGAATTCCATCATTACTCGTTTTTAGACTAGGTTCATCACTAATTAAATGAGTATAGTATAAGTCTTTGTTCAGCTTATAGGATTTAGAGTGATCTGCTGAATAAAGTAGGGTTTTTTTATCAATTTTGGCTGATTTAAAATTTTCAAAACCATAATTGAATAGAAGCTCAGTATCGGAGTAGGCATCCTTGTTTGAAGGAGCTTTAAGAGTGACCGCAATCAAGTCCTGTTCTCCTCTAGTAGCAGTAGAAATAAGGGTGTAGCCCGCTTTACTAACGAAACCGGTTTTCCCACCGGTTATTCCCTTATAGGGGAGTTCACCTTTTAAAATTTTATGATGGGTAACTAGAGTTGTGTCCCATGTTTCCACTTTCCATGGTAACTTCTTCTTCCCAAAATCTTCACGAAAAATTTCATTTTTCATTGCATATTGTGTAATTTTAGCAAGGTCACTGGCTGTAGTTACATGGTTTTTGTCAAACAAGCCATGGGGGTTCGTAAAATGAGTATCAGTGACTTTTACTTCTTTTCTTAAAAACTCATTCAAATCCTCCATGAATAATTTTTCACTTCCAGACATATGCTCGGCAATTGCGATAGCTGCATCATTTCCGGAGTTGATTAACATTCCTGCAATTAATTTGGAAAGCTTTATTTTCTCCCCAGGTTCAATAAATACCGAAGAGCCGTCTGCCTCAGCTGCTTTTTTACTAACAGTCACTAATTCATTCTGATCCCCGTGCTCTATAGCATATATAGCAGTAGCAACTTTCGTTAGACTTGCTGGATACATTTTTTTATTTATATTTTTTTCGTATAATACTTTTCCACTTTTCGCATCAATAATGATCCCAGCTTCACTAACAAGAGGTAAGTCGGATTCTGCACTTACAGTCGTAGAGGTGAAGGGGATTAAAGCCAAAATGAAGATAAAGAAAAACCTTTTCATATACCTCTCCTTAATTGATAGTTAAATCCTATATAGTCATACTATAATAAATCTGAATGTTTAAAGATGTTTTATTGAAATTGAAATGAAACAGTAATTACCCTTTAATAATCATGGAAGTATTTTGGATAATATTCTTCATTTACTTTCCTGGAATACCTTTATAAGGGTTTTGATTCTTTTAGTACCTATAAAATTATTAAGAAGCAAAGAGAATATTCGATGTTTTTATGTAGCTTGTGATACTTATTCTTGAACTAAAAAACCCATTTTTCCAAGTTGTTATTTCTAAAGGGGTTTGAGTGGCTATACTCTTTCTGACCACAATTGCTCCCTTAATGGAATAACTTAAATAGGGCCTTATAAACACTTATGCTTGTTCTAGCCCCCCTGAAAAGTTTAGCGACCTTCATCTAAGGGTTCTCCCCTCGTTATCTTAAGAATTTTTCACCATAAACCAAAAATTTATTAATGCACTTTAATGTTTCGGTAATTTTTTATTTTTAAAAAGATATTGAAGCCCATCCTAATATTGCAAAATGAATTTTCATTATAAGTATCCTCTTCCTAAGAAACCATCTTAACAATTTGATGAATGTTAAAAATCCCATATACTTCATGAAAAAATTATTATTTATGGGGTTTATTTTGTTATTTTCGCTAAACATGCTGGCTGGATCAATTAGTGCCGTCACTAAAACACAAGAAAATTGCATAAGCTAATCTGAAGTAAAGTTTCAAAATGAATTCAGGAGACTTTGGATGGATCATGTATTATGGACAAGTAATTATATTACAAGTGCAACAACAGCAGGAGCAGAAGACCAAAAGCAAGTGTTGTCCAGGCTTCTTAAAAATCAAGAGGATATTGGTAATGCTGTGAAGGGTGTATACGGTGAGGAGGCTGGGAACTAACTTACGGATTTGCTTAAGGAACATATTGTTATTGCCGGTAAGATCGTAGATGCTGCTAAAACCGGAAAAGAAGCCTTAGTGAATCAGCTAAACAAAGAATGGTATAGAAATGCTGATGATATAGCGGCGTTCCTTAGCGGTGCCAACCCTTATTTAAAAGATGAAGATCTAAAAAAATTGCTTTATATTCATCTAAAATTGGTGACAAAAGACTTATCTGCAAGCTTGGCAAAGGATTGGGATGCAAGAATCGTTGCGATTGATGATGGGGTCACACATATAATTCTAATGGCAGATGCTATCTCTGCTGGAGTTGTGAAGCAGTTTCCGGAGAAGTTTAATAAATAATCTTAACAATCTCACCTTAATAGTGCATTTTTATTTCACTTAGAATATTTCGTTCAAACCTCATTTTCAGTTATTATAGGAATGCTGCCCTGTTAGTTCCATAATAAAAGGAGCTGCTGATCAGCCCCTGAAATGAAGTAAAGCACCTGTTAGTTTTATAAGAAAAGCGATTCTTATTGAATCGCTCACGATCGTGGAATAAAATCTAGAGTTCAAACATACATATTTCAACTTGCTTTATGTTTTTTGACCAATAAATTAAAGTTGCTAAAAATATTCATGTTTCAAAAGTAGATTGTATCATCATGTAACTTTTTAAGCTTGGAATTGTTTTTCATGAATATCTTTTTGAATGTTAATTCTTCTCACAATAAAGATGAGGACAAGTGCACTCAATAAGCAGGTTGCCCCTCCTGCTCCCATCAAGACGAGTGAAACTCCAAGCCATTTGGCAAGGAGAGATCCCACAGCCGGTGCAATAAGCATAGAAAATGTTTGTAAAGATGTGGCCACAGCAGATACTCTCCCCATAATTTGCTTAGGTGTCTCGGACTGTAAAATAAAACTATAAGGGACAGACTCACCAGAGCTAATAAAACCAAGGAAAAAAGCGCCAATCATCCAACCCCAATAAGGAAGATTTACAATCCCCATAATACCAAACCCCATAACAATTATTAAAGAACCACTAATAATTGATGCATATGACATTAGATGTAACGGTTTGTTTTTCCAATTTATCCAATTCCCTAATAGAAGCGAACCTACTACGCTTCCCAGTCCTATCGCACTTATCAGTAGTCCAAAATTGCCTTCATTAAAGCCTAGATTTTGAGCGATAAATACCAATAGTCCATCGTACAGGAAAATGATAAAAAACGCTACAGAGGAAAAAATCACTGAAATTTTTAATAAAGGGGTATATAAAATGTGCTTGATACCATCTGAAAGCTCTCCCCAATAATAACCACTATCACTATTTTTAGTTTTTGGTTTATTCTCAGCATTCATTTCTTTTTCATCTATGTTAGGAAGAGTTAATAAAAATACCATTGCAATGAAAAAAAAGACAGCTTCAAATAAAAAAGGGCTTTTTGCACCAAAAAAAGCTATGATGCCCCCACCTAGTGCAGGGCCAATAATTTTCATCGTATTTGTAGAAAGCTGGCTAAGTGTTACTGCCTGAGGAAGGTGGTTATCAGGTATCGTGTACCTGAGTATACTTTGTCTTGCTGAATCATAAATTGCTGCGACTGTTCCCTTCAAAAACACAAATATTAAAAGGGTATAAAGATTAGGAGCAAAAAATAGTCCTGCTACAATCAAGATTCTTAAAAATAAACAAATAACCATTATTTTCTTTTTGGGAAGTCGATCCACAAAGACACTTGCAAAAGGACCTATAATGACCCAAGGTAGTCCTAATACAATGATTACTGCTGCAATGGCTGTTTCATCCAGCCCCCAATTGTAAGCAACAATAACCTGCAAAGCAATAAAATCAAGCCAATTACCAAGGTCTGAAAATAGCTGTGCGCCAAATAGTGAACGAAATGCACGGAATCTAACAGGCTTAAATATGCCAGCTTTCATCTGTTATTTCCCCTTTTCTTCTTGGATTGCTTTTCTTCGCCTTTCTTGTAGTTTTTCTGTATTCCCATTTGGATCCTGTCCTTTTGGGAGTTGATTTTTTTCCAAGGCATTTATCGATTCTTCAATCCACATCAACTCAGCTTCTAATTGTATTTCGGCATGGCGAATTGCTAGCATACCAAAATTACTGATGTAAGAAACACCATTTTTGGGCCAATCTTTAACAAATTTAAGTAAATCTTCAGTTATCTCTTTTCTTTTTAGAAGATGACTGATTAATATTGAGCTTTCTATATCTTCATGCCATGTGGACATCTTCATTAATAATTCATCTCTAATATTTGGATAGCTCGGGGGAAGCCGAAGCCAATCTTCAAATTCTTCCCAACCCTTTGGAGTAAGTTCATAAAGTTTCTTTTTACGTCCCTCTTCATCTTGTTCGATAGGATAAATAAATCCCTCTTCTTCAAACTTTTTTAGTTTAGGATAAATACTTCCATAACTCATCCCCCAATATAAGCCGGCTGCTTTATGCTCAAACTCAGATTTAATATCGTATCCGGTACTTGGATAAAAACTCAAAATAGCAAGAATAGAATGTTCAATAGCCAACATTTATAACCCCTCTCACATATCAAAATGATATATCATCATGATATGTTTAATTGTAGGTAAAATCAACCAGATAATAAATTTTTTTACATATTTCTTTCAAGAAAGTTATCCTGTTACACAGTGATCCAATTTTTAAAAAGTTGTTGTTTCACAATTTTGACCCAATTGTTGATCAATGATTAAACAGCACTCTTAAACTCCCCTTTAGTTCAATAAGAAAAACCGAAATCAAAATCATTTCGGTTCATCTTTTTATAAACGGTTTAACTTTTTTATAATCGGTACGACTTTATTTTAAAACTACAGTGGCAACCCGAAAAGATTGGGGTGACACTCACCTTTATGAAAGTACCTGTACTAAAAGTGCATACTTACATAATCGCAGTGTTAACTTTATACTCAAAATAAATAATAATAAAGGAGGACAAATATTTGAAAACGCTTGTTATCGTAACACACCCAAGCATAGAAACATCCCTCATTAATAAGAGATGGGTAGAAGAGCTTGCAAAATATCCGGAAAAATATACTATTCAAGAATTGTCTAAGGTTTACCCCGATGGAAACATAGACGTGGAAAAAGAACAAAAATTGGTTGAATCGCATGGTAATCTTGTTTTGCAGTTCCCTATATATTGGTTTAATTGTCCGCCTCTCCTTAAAAAATGGCTTGACGATGTTTTTGCTTATGGTTGGGCTTATGGTTCAAATGGAGGCGATCAATTAAAGAACCGGAAAGCTGCTTTAGCTGTATCTGCCGGAATTAAAAAAGAAGATTATAGTGAAGAGGCAAAATATCGCTATACACTTGAACATTTATTATCTCCTTTTGAAACTACCTTCCTATACTGCAATGCAGATTATCGTTCGTTCTTTGCGTTTTATGGCACAGAAAATGCGCCGTCTATAAGCGAAGTGGATAAAAGCGCACAAGATTATTTGACCTTTGTTGACAACCTGTAATAGGTAGCTTTTTTAAAGCTACAAAAAGAAGTATTTCCTTGTTCAGGAGATACTTCTTTTTTATTTATATCTGTCGCTGTACATCCTCCAGAGCTGGTAAACGGTTTTTCTCTCCCCAATCACACATCATATTTAACAATGGAATAAGAGAAAGACCACGTTCAGATAATGAATATTCAACTCTTGGGGGTATTTGGGGAAACTCCTTGCGAATGATAATGTCATTTGCTTCCAGCTCCTTTAACATGATGCTTAGCGTTTTAAAGGAAATGGTACCGATACTTCGCTTCAGCTCATTATGCCGCATAACTTTATTTTCAGAAAGCCAATACATAATGATCATTTTATATTTACCGCCTATTAAGGACAACGTATATCCAAAGCCAGTGTCTTTTAATTCCACGTCAGTCGGAACACAGGTTTCGCGCACAAGTTACACTCCCCTTTGGTAAGTATATGATATAAAAATGCATACTTTTCAATATTATGAAATCTCATGGATTATTCTTTTATAAAAAGTGATCATTTTTGTGTTTCTTAATCAACTAACGCACCCGTTAGTCTAATCTTCACCAAAAATTTGTTTATTTCTTTTTCTAAAAAGCGTCACATTGTGAATAGGTGTAATTACTTGTTTATCCCAATATATTGCACTACCATTTGGAATAGCGTATATATCCCTATTGTATGATAAAGGGAATAATTCTTCATCAACGGTTCCATCATAGTGAACTTCTACACTAAAATCTACTAACTCTAAACCTTCTATTACTTGTTCGGGATAATCTTCATCTTTTGTGATAATACAATCTCTACAAAAAACTAAAGCCCCAGCACTAACACCCACCATTAAGCCCGAGAAACCTTTAATAGCTTGTATCAATTCTTTTGCAATCAAACTTTCCATTAACTTCTCTGGTCTTCCGCCAGTAAAATAAAGAACATTATGGTCTTTTATTTCATTTTGCATTTCTTGATTTGTGAGTCAATAGTCTAGTAGTTTAATATGCTCTATTCCTATATCCCCAAATGATTTCTTTGCAGAATTAAACCATCTATCAATTTTTGAATCCTCCGTAGCGAAAGGAATTATTAAGGTTTTATTACCTGCTTCAACGTGATTTGATAAATAATTCATTACATCATCAAGTTCCCCAGCTAAAGGGTTTCCTCCCCCAATAAAACAAAGGCTCATTAGTATTTCTCCTTGTTATGTACTTTTCACATATTATACCATTTTCTAAAGCTTCAAAAAGTTAGTTTCTCATGAACTAAGCTGCCTCGATCGTTGCAAACAATCGAGTAGGAGGAGGCGCCTAGCCTCCGACCTCTCACACCACCGTACATACCGTTCGGTATACGGCGGTTCAGTTTAAGTCTGACGTAGTTTTGTATATCGTTCATATAGATTTACTAACCCATG
>NZ_JAOPHO010000107.1:0-8114 GCF_033141925.1 Peribacillus sp. CSMR9 | reverse complement strand
TATATCATCGAAAATCGGAATATATCATCGAAAACCGGAATATATCATCGAAAACCGGAATATATCATCGAAAATCGGAATATATCGGCGAAAATAGTAATATATCATCGAAAACCGGAATATATCATCGAAAATCGAAATATATCATCGAAAACCGGAATATATCATCGAAAATCGGAATATATCATCGAAAACCGGAATATATCATCGAAAACCGGAATATATCATCGAAAATCGAAACTTACCAATCGTAATGACTCATAAGACTAAAGGCAGGATAAAATATATTTGACAAATCAGTGACTTGTAACTTATATTATTACATGTAAGTAATTAAGTTACAATTAAGAATTCAATTAAGGGTTCAAAAACGATATAGGAGGAATTTGAAAATGAAAATAGGTATTATTGGTGCGAGCGGAAAAGCTGGAAGTATGATTTTAAAAGAAGCATTGACTAGGGGGCATGAAGTTACGGCTATTGTCAGGGATCAAGCCAAAGTCCAAATTCAAGGAGCATCCGTACAGGAAAAAGACCTATTCGATCTGAAAGCTGAAGATATTAAAGCATTTGATGTGGTAGTGAATGCCTTTGGTGCTGCACCAGGGAAAGAACATCTGCATGTCGATGCAGGAAAAACCTTAATTGACGCCATGAAAGGGGCTCCTCAAACTAAACTGATCGTTGTTGGCGGAGCTGGAAGCCTTTTCGTTGACGAGGCGAAAACGATACGTGTACTGGAAACACCTGAATTCCCGAAAGAATACTTTGCAACAGCATCTAATCAATCCAAGAACCTTGAGGATTTAAATAATGCCACTGGAATCCAATGGACGTTCATCAGTCCTTCAGCCTTCTTTGATCCGCAAGGAAATAGAACAGGTGAGTATAAACTGGGTAAAGACAACCTTCTTGTAAACTCAAAAGGTGAAAGTTATGTAAGCTATGCCGATTTTGCCCTTGCAGTACTTGATGAAATAGAAAAACCGCAACACATCAATCAACGCTTTACGGTTGTTGCCGAAGCTGAATAATTTGTTTGTAAGGTGATCCATTATAGTGGACATCAGCCCCTGTCTTAAGGCAGTGGCTGATGTCCAAGATCACCGAATCTATCGCCATCCCCTGATTATTGCCTCCATTCAAATTCAATTGATTATCCATCCCTAACAAACCTTTTTATGTTGAAAATATTGACTGATATCCATTTATTGCTGATAATATAGCGAAGAAAGTCCTATGAATGGCTTTTTTTTTATTTCAGTGATAACTGTTAGTCTTTAGCAGAACATCTAGATTTCCCAACAGGGAACCAGAAAGAAAGAAGGACAATGTGAAAATGGATTATAAATGTTCTTACCACTCATGGGTGAATTTCGAAGCCCTTGATGAGGAAATGAAGTCATTACTTAACAAGATGCAAGATGATGAAAAAAATATTGAAGATGCGTTTTATAAGAACTTGGAATTTGGCACAGGCGGTATGCGCGGGGAAATTGGGGCAGGTACCAATCGAATGAATCTTTATACAGTCCGCAAAGCAACATTGGGATTAGCCCATTATCTGCAATCGATGGGTGATGAAGCAAAACGCAGAGGTGTCGCGATTGCCTACGATTCACGTTTTAAATCACCTGAATTTGCCTTGGAAGCAGCCAAGACCTTGGCTACTGAAGGGATCAAGGCTTATCTATTCGATGAGTTAAGACCAACGCCGGAGTTATCCTTTGCCGTTCGAGAACTGAATGCCTATGCTGGGATCGTTATCACGGCAAGTCATAATCCCCCTGAGTATAATGGCTATAAAGTGTACGGACCAGATGGTGCCCAGCTTCCTCCGGCTACTGCTGATAAAGTGATTGAATTCGTGAATGCGATTGAAAATGAACTTGCCATTTCGGTAAAAGATGAAGTGGCATTGAAAGCACAGGGCCTCATTGAGATTGTCGGAGAGGAAATCGATGCCGCTTATAATGAAAAGTTGCTTACTGTGCCCGAAAACAGAAATCTAAGCGAAGAAGTTGATGTGACAGTAGTATTCACACCACTTCATGGCACAGCAAATAAGTCGGTTAGGCGGGCTTTAAAAGATCTGGGATACGATAAGGTACATGTTGTTAAAGAGCAGGAATTGCCTGATCCCAATTTTTCGACAGTCAAATCACCGAACCCTGAAGAACATGCAGCATTTGAAATGGCCATTGAATTAGGAAATGAGGTATCGGCGGACCTGTTGATCGCAACAGATCCGGATGCAGATCGGCTCGGTATCGCCGTTAAAAATAAGAATGGCGAATATGTAGTGCTTACAGGTAACCAAACTGGTGCACTAATATTGGATTATCTTTTAAAAGAAAAGAAATCGAAACGCACTTTACCTCCCAATGGAGTTGTCTTAAAAACGATAGTGACTTCTGAAATAGGCCGCAGGATCGCAAATGAATATGGCTTAGGGACCATTGATGTATTAACGGGTTTTAAATTCATCGCTGAAAAGATCAACGAATATGAGAAAAGCGGTAAGCACACATTCTTATTCGGGTATGAAGAAAGTTATGGCTATTTAATCAAGGATTTTGCCCGTGATAAAGATGCGATCCAAGCTGCCGTTCTTGCGGTGGAAGTGTGTGCCTACTATAAAAAGCAGGGCATGGACCTATATGAAGGTTTGCTAAATATATTTGAAAAGTACGGATATTACCTGGAGGGACTCCAGTCATTGACCTTAAAGGGGATCGAAGGCGCTGGGCAGATTCAAGGGATACTGAATCAATTCCGTGAGGATCCTCCAAAGCAAATAGCCGGAAAAGCTGTAACTGTGCAGGAGGATTATCAAAGCGGCATGAAGCTGACGGTGGGCACCGATAAGGAAGAAGTCATTGATTTACTTAAATCAAATGTAATTAAGTACTTCCTTGAGGATGGCACATGGGTATGCTTACGGCCATCTGGGACAGAACCTAAAATCAAATTCTATTTCGGAATCCAAGGTGAAACGATGGAAGAAGCCGAGCTGAAGTTGAACCTAGTCATGAATGCTTTCATGGAAAAAATTAATGGGATGATCAATAGTACTAAATAAGTCAGTCTTTGGACCTGACAGCCGTATAATCAAGAAAATAAGGCCTTTTCCTGATATTCGTTCGGGAAAGGGCCATGTTTACTTTATCAGACGTTCCGTTCCAAGCTAGAGACGGTGAATAGTGTCAATTTATGTGTCTATACAGTTGTAGATGAAAGATTTACCCAATAAGTTTTAAATTATGAAGAAATTGGTATATAATAAATAGGATATAAAAAGTATTGAATATACAAACATTTTAACAAAAAACCAGACTATGTTACTATTAATATGGTGATTAAGAAAAAATTGTAAATTATTTGGATTTAATTTTTAAAGTTGATATGGAGGAGTAACAAGAGTATGAAAAAAGTAAAAAAGGCTATAATTCCTGCAGCTGGATTGGGAACTAGATTTTTGCCTGCTACGAAGGCAATGCCAAAAGAAATGCTGCCAATAGTGGACAAACCAACTATTCAATATATTATAGAAGAAGCCGTGAAAGCGGGAATCGAAGATATTATCATTGTCACTGGAAAGAATAAACGTGCGATAGAAGATCATTTTGATAATGCATACGAACTAGAGAATAACTTGAGGGAAAAAGGGAAATTCGATTTATTGGAGAAGGTACAATACCCATCGAATTTAGCTAATATCCACTACATTAGGCAAAAAGAACCGAGAGGCCTTGGACATGCTGTTTGGTGTGCACGTAACTTTATTGGTGATGAGCCATTTGCAGTCCTTTTAGGCGATGACATCGTTCAAAGCGATGTGCCATCATTACGTCAATTAATCAACGAATATGATGCGACAGGTTCGTCCATCATTGGAGTGCAGCCAGTAAATGAGAATGAAACACATAGATACGGCATCATTGACCCGCTTACTCAAGAAGGCAGAAGATACGAAGTGAACCGATTCGTTGAAAAACCAGAACAAGGAACGGCACCATCCAATTTAGCCATCATGGGAAGATACATACTAACCCCGGAAATATTTGATTTCTTAGCTAAGCAGGAAACAGGAGCTGGCGGTGAAATCCAGTTAACGGATGCTATCCAAAAACTGAATGAAATCCAAAAAGTCTTCGCTTACGATTTTGAAGGAAAACGTTATGATGTAGGAGTTGTTGATGGCTTTGTGAAAACGACAATTGAATTTGCCCTTCAACGTCCTGATTTAAGAGACGACATTATAAAAGAAATGGAAAATATCCTCAAGATGCATAAAGCAGGAATCAGATAGACCATTTTAATTAGAGAAAACACCTATGTGATACTATCCCCTTTAGGTAGAGAGTGTACTAAGACCAGTAACAATTTTGGATTGTACACGACTGCCTGGAGGGGATTATTATGGCTAAAAGGGCTAAAGTGTGCGATCCAGGGACGCCCAATTCTTAAGACACGTGAGGTTTGTTGGGAGAACTTATAACGTAAAGAAGTCAGTTTAAAAAGAAAGGGTAAATATTATATGATTTTGGTCGTTGGCGGTGCAGGATATATTGGAAGTCATCTTGTAAAAGAGTTAGTGAATACAGAAGAGGTTGTCATTCTGGATAATCTCTCAACCGGTTTTCCTTCGCTGGTCGATTCGAAGGCCATCTTGGTAGAAGGTAATTTAGGGGACGAAGCGGTCTTGAATGAAATATTCCTTAAATATCCCATTAAAGCTGTAATGCACTTTGCTGCTAATAGCTTGGTTGGTGAGTCTGTCCAAGACCCTTATAAATACTATGATAATAATGTTGGTGCAACTCTTACATTAGTGAATACCATGCTCAAGCATGATGTTAGGAATTTCATTTTTTCATCAACGGCAGCTACTTACGGTATACCAAATGTGGATATGATTGATGAAGATCAGCCAACTGATCCGATTAATCCATATGGCCGCTCGAAATTGATGGTGGAGCAAATCTTAAGCGACTTTGCAAATGCATATGGACTCCACTATGTGGTTTTACGTTACTTTAATGCGGCTGGAGCACATGTGTCGGCAGAAATCGGTGAAAGTCATGATCCGGAAACACATCTGATTCCTATTATTTTACAGCATTTATTAGGTCAACGAGAGAAGATTTCCGTATTTGGTACAGACTATGACACGAAAGATGGCACCTGCATTCGTGATTATATTCATGTAACGGATTTAGCCAAAGCTCATATAATCGCGCTTCAAGCCCTATTGTCCGGGAAGAAGGATACGGCCATCTACAATCTTGGGAATGGAAAAGGATTTTCGGTTAAAGATGTAATCGACACTTGTGAAAAGGTCACAGGAGTGAAGCCGACCATAGAGTATGCAGACCGTCGCCCTGGAGATCCAGCCCGTCTGGTTGCTTCAGCTAATAAGATATATGAAGAACTTGGATGGAAAGCATCAATAGATTTGGAAGAGATTATTGAAAGTGCATGGAAATGGCATAAATCACAGATAGTTTAACAATTAAAAGTCGTTTCAGTCTGTAGACAAACTCGAAGAAAAGCGAGTTTGCCTGCAGTTTTTTTAGTTAAAAAACGTTCCATTTGATTTCGCCCGCCGACTGTATGCCAAGCCTCATCAAAGCACGCGTCTGTGGGATCTCGGCTAGCCAGTTATTCGTCCGTTCACGAATTTTTGCGTCCATCTGAAACGACTTAATTAAAAGTCTTTCTTTGTTATTCTAAGCTTGAAGAGCTTTCTGTATTGATTTTTTCATCGCTTTTACAAAGTTCTGACGGGTCTCATCAGTTAATTCCAGCAAGGAAAGATAGGGATTTAAATCTTCCAGTTCAACCAATAAAAGTTCACCTTGCTCATTCCGGCATGCATCAACTCGTTGAATCCCCCAATCAAGATTATTCCATTCAATAAATTGCTGGGCAAAGGCTAAATCTTTTTCTGTTGGTGTATATTCCTTTAATTCCCATCTTTTCGCTTTGTCTGGTGCATAAAGAGCATACTGAAATTCCTTATCGATAAAATAAAATGAAACCTCATACTCAAAGTTGATAAAAGGTTGTACCAATAGGTTCTTTGATTCTGAATCGATTTTATCTCCCAATTCATCTTTCGTGACAAATTCCAAACCGATGGAATCTGCACCATCTTTCGGCTTCACTATGTACAATGCTACATTAGGAAGTTTATTTAAAGAATCAAGGGTATCGATAGTTGGAATGACAGGAAATTGGGCATTCGTCAGTTCAATTAAGTATTCTTTCCCGTTCATATCAGCCTTTCCAATAAATGAATTATAAGTTTTCAAACCAGTAGCCGCTCTATTGCGGAATGCTTGATACTTATCTTTAAAATTTGCTACTGGACCAGCATTTCGAAATACAATTAGGTCAAAATCCTTTTCAAATGTTTCAGTGTCTTCAGGGTGACAAATGACCAATTGAAAATCTTCCCTAAGTTCCGAAGTAAGGAACAAATCCTCCTCATAATAATTTCTTCCTTTTGCTTCATAGTATAAATCTGTTACGAATAATAGTGTCTGCATTAGACCTTCACCTGCTTTGCCTTTATTTTCATTGATTTAACCAGGAAAAACAAAAAATCCCGTCTCTTTAAGAGACGAGATTCAAAAACCCGCGGTACCACTCTTGTTTAATGGAATGCTTAGAAAGCACATTGCTGTCCTTTATAAACATAATTGTATGTTGTCCCTTATAACGGAGGAAACCGGTAAAGCTTACTAAAGGTTCGGCTTTACTTCTCGGAGATGATCTTCGGTTATTATCTGGACACTGGCTTTCAGCAAAGCACCAGCTCTCTTTGGAACAGAAATATAACGTACTCTTTCTCTTCATGGAATGTTAAATAGATAATTTGAGTTATTGTATAATAGTCAGAAAAAAAAATCAATGATTATTACCAGCAGGAAAAACGGTTATTTCTCTTTATATAGGATGATTGGAAGGGATTTTATAAAGGACATAGAATTACTATTCAATAGAAACGTCAATCATTTAATAGGAGATGTTATATTTGAAAATGGCAAGGGTATTCCATTACGATGCGTTCAGTAATAAACCGAATAAAGGAAATCCGGCAGGTGTGGTTTTAGATGCGGATGGACTGACGGAAAAGGAAATGCAGGATATAGCGATGAAGGTGGGGTTCAATGAAACCGCGTTTCCCATTAAATCCGATATTGCCGATCTTAGAATCCGTTACTTTACACCAGGACACGAAATGAATCTTTGCGGACACGCCACAATGGCTACCATTCATGCACTGAAGACAAGGGGATTATTGGATAAAGATATGCTGACGATTGAAACGGGAGCGGGAATATTGCCAATCAAGATCCATTCGACGGTGGACCAAGATCTATACATAACGATGAAGCAGGCCACTCCGCAGTTTGAAGAGTTTAGCGGAGATAAGGGGGATTTAGCCAGTTCGCTTGGACTTGATATAGAAGATCTAGACGCAGAGTTACCTATTATTTATGGAAGTACAGGTTTATGGACTCTACTGATTCCGATTAAAGAACGCAATGCATTCAAAAAGATGAAGGCGAACAATAACCTGTTTCCGCAAATATTAAAGGAAATGCCCAGAGCTTCTGTTCATCCGTTTTGCTTGGAAACGTACGATCAGGATGCCCATATGCATGCTCGGCATTTTTCTTCGCCATTTTCAGGTACACTTGAGGACCCGGTTACAGGAACGGCTTCAGGTGTAATGGGTGCTTATTATGCAAAATACATAAAGAATGACCGTGAAAATCAGTTGCACCTGTTAATAGAACAGGGGAATGAAATCGGAAAGGATGGCAGAGTTCGCGTTACGGCCACAAAAAACCAAGACACCTATGATATTGAAATCACAGGGAATGCTGTCTATGTTAATGAATTTGAAGTGGAAGTCTAACGGTGAATGAAGGGGTACAAAGTAAAAGGGATGGGCGGTTGAATGATAAGCATATTTTAAAGAACCGTTCATTCCTTTTCATTTGGATGGGAAATATCATCTCTGAATTAGGTGCTGCCTTTGGGATCTTTTGCAATTCAATCCTTATCTTTCAGCTTACAGGCTCCACTATGGCTTTGGG
>NZ_JAOPHO010000106.1:0-8139 GCF_033141925.1 Peribacillus sp. CSMR9 | reverse complement strand
AATTACAAGGGTTATGAAATCCTGCGAATAAGTGAGCATTCGAGAGATATTCGTATCAAACTGAGGGAGTTCATTAAGGAACATAAAAATGTTCAATCTTTTTTATAAAAGAATAATCCAATTAAATAGTATAAGGGCTTGTTTTGATTAATCTTTTTCAAAACAGGCCCTTTCTATTTATTCATTTATCAAAGTTGCTTGTATTAAAAAAATACCCTCGTGTCGTTTTGAAATAAAGTTGCGACGGTTTAAAAAAATAAAGAAAAGACACCCTAAGTTGCTTTTTTTCTTCTCTAGAAGACTCAACTCGAAAATAACGAACCGACAACCAAAGACAGCGTTTGCTTGTAAACGGCATGTGCGGACTGCACATCACTAAAATGCCCGCACATGTAAAGATGGATAACACCGTGGAGCGACGCCCAGAAGATACGGACGACGGTTTCCGTGTCATACGGACCGGTAATTAGTCCCTGCTCTTGCGCATCACCAATTACTGTCAATAACTGCTGCATAGCTGTTACGGTGCCGTGTATGCTCTCCTCGTCTGGTTTGAAATCCGCGAAGGCTCCTCCGAACATCAGCTTGTAATAACCGGAGTAACGCTGTCCGAATTGCCAGAAGGTTTCGCCTAAATTAAACAGCTGCTGCATCGGATCGTCAGCGCGCGGCGTTCCCTCGAATTCGTTGGCGAGAATCTTGCAGCCGTCGAGATAAAGCTGCTGAGCCAGTCCATCTTTATTGACAAACAGGTTGTATATGATTTTGGTAGAGCAATTCATCTTCTGCGCAACTTTACGCACCGTCACAGCTTCAGGACCCTCATCGTACAAAATCGTTGCCGCAGCATCGACGACGAGCCTTCGAAGATTTTCAATATTTTTCAAGCGAGCCTCCTGATACGTTTCCAACTTTTTCGTATTTGCAGCGAAGGAATTATTTTGTTCTGTCATCGCTATCACCCTCAATTAATACATTTTTGATAAGAAACAATGTTTCCAGCTCTTAACAGGAATTTTAATATAATTGTCGGACTGTTGTCAATGTTGCGAGGGATGCTAAAAACCAACGATTCAAAAAACGATGTTGACTTTCTTAAAAAGCTTAGTTACAATGATTTCAATCGGAAACACTGTTACCGGAACGTATCATAATTCTTGACTCTTATGAGAGTCAGGAATTATTTTTAAGGACTAAGTAACACTGTTTCCTAATTATAAAAAAGTAGATAGGAGAGTTGCACAATGAACATAAAAGGAAAGTGGGCGCTTGTCACGGGAGCTTCATCCGGCATCGGAGAGCAATTCGCCCGACAATTGGCCAAAGAGGGTGGCGACCTTGTACTCGTAGCCCGATCGAAAAACAAGCTGGAGAACCTGGCATCGGAGCTTAGAAAGAAGCACGGCGTTAAGGTCGAGGTGATTCCTACCGATCTTGGCAAAGAGGGCGCGCCAGGCGAGTTATATCGACAATGTCAACTTCTGAATTTAGAGATCGAAATGCTGGTCAACAACGCAGGCTTTGCCACGCATGGTTTGTTTGAACAAATGTCAGGCGTGCGCCAGCATGAGGAAGTCATGCTCAATGTTGCCGCTGTTGTAGATATGACGCACTTGTTCTTGCCGGATATGTTGTGTAGAAACTCCGGGGCCGTTATCAATGTCGCATCGACCGCCGGATTTCAGCCCCTTCCCTATATGGCCGTATACGGAGCAACGAAAGCCTTCGTCTTGTCGTTTACCCAAGCCTTGTGGTGGGAGAACCGCAACAGTGGCGTCCAATTTTTCACGCTTTGTCCCGGAGCGACGGACACCGGCTTCTTCAACGTCGTAGGCGCGGAAGAAGCCGCCGTCGGTAAGAAAGACACACCGGAGCGAGTCGTGGAAGTTGCGCTTCGGGCATTGAAGGACGGGAAGCTGTATGTCGTTCCGGGAACACAGAATTATATAGGTACGCAGATCGGACGATTCATGACGAGGAAACAGGGACTCCGTCTCGTTGGCAGCATGCTTCGTCCACGCGACGGCTCCGCCAACAATAAGAAGCCGGCCGGTCCGTCCGATCTTGCAGAATGGATGATCCAGTAGGCGCACTGATGGCTAATTCGGCAAATATTTCAGCTACTGCTTCTGTCCATCAACCCATCCGGGACCGAACACACGCCGGTGAAGCACAGGCTTGTTTCAGAGATCAGCCCGGCCGGGAAAGTCATGGAAAGCTGGCACATTCAATTCGAGAAGGCAGAATAAACTTTAGATACACTGAAATTGATTAAAATTTTTTATAAAAATCAAACTGAAATATTCTGGATAGGAATCTATTTTGATCAAACTTTTTTCAAAATAGATTCTTTTTATTTATCGTAAAATGTGGGTTTGCGAGATATTTTTGATTAAACTTTATTTAAAAGCTACACCTCGAAAGAGGGTGGAGCTTGATTGAATTACTAGTAGGATAAAGAGGTGGGAGTACATGGAGTAACCAATTGTACTAACGGGGTAGGTTAGTCGAATTATATGTTATGATGGAAAAAAATAGATTTTCGGGAGGGTAAAATGGTTACATGCTATTTGAAATATGTTATTGACTCATATAAATTAAATGAGTTCGAGGAATACGGTAAGATGTGGATTCGATTAGTTAATAAATTAGGTGGTACACATCAGGGATATTTCCTTCCACATGAGGGTGCTAATAATATTGCTTATGCATTATTCACTTTCCCAAGTTTAGCAGCATATGAAGAGTACCGAGTAAAAATGGCATTGGATGCAGAATGTCAAGAAGCATATAAATTTGCAGAAGAGACTAAATGTATTTTAAGTTATGAGAGAAGCTTTATGCGTCCTTTATTCGAATGAACATATATTAAAGTTGAAAAATAATCTATACATACCTTGTTAAGCTAACAGGTGCTTTAGTTCAATAAGGAAGGTTGCTTCGGCAGCCTTTTTCTTATGGCATTGACGGTGCAAGATTGTTGAACAAGAAGATTTACGTAATTATAGACTTTGGAAGGGAATTACTGGGATGTAATGTTAAACTTTTTAAAAAGATATTGAAAGGACTGGACTCAGAATTACAATATAAATATCCAGATGAAGACGGTGCAAATAAAATTTCATTTAGAGAGTCGCAACAAAACTGAACGAAAATAGCATTACTCTTATGATGTCTCATAGGTGTAATCTCATATTTTCTATAAATAATACGTTGTTCTTAAACTAAAATGTCACTGAAGATCGGAACTGTCTTTAAGGCAACTTTTTCTTTATACAACTAAAGGGATAGGATAGTTGCATAAGATTTTTTTTACTTTATAATTAGTACCAGGTAATAATATCAAGTGGTGAAATTGATATAATTCATACAACGAGGTGGTTACTCTGTGATTAAATCTAAAGCACGTATTACTGCGATAGGTTCTTATGTTCCAGAAAAAAGGTTAACAAATAAAGACTTAGAAAAATTGATTGAAACCAATGATGAATGGATTGTTAAACGTACTGGAATTAAAGAACGAAGAATATCACATGAAGAAGAGTTTACTAGTGATATAAGTTATAAAGCTGTAAAGGATTTAATGGAACGGTATGATAAATCAGTCGAAGATGTTGATATGATTATTGTCTGTACCTTTTCACCTGATTTCAACACACCAAGTGTAGCTTCTTTAGTCCAAGCAAAGCTAGGTATTAAGAATACTGGAGCTATTGATTTAAACGCTGCTTGTGCAGGATTTACTTATGGGTTGCATGTAGCTAATGGATTAGTAACATCTGGTTTAAACAAGAAAGTCCTTGTTATTGGAGCTGATACTCTATCTAAAATTATGGACTATGAAGACCGAGCCACTTGTATTTTATTTGGAGATGGTGGAGGAGCAGTTCTTGTAGAATATGATGAACAACAACCAAGTTTTATTTCTTCACATTTATATTCGGAAGGAGCAGGCGGAAAACATTTATATAGTACAAACCTATCGACACGTATAAATGGAGAAGACTTAAATAATAGTGGTAACCTTGTACAAAATGGACGTGAGGTTTATAAATGGGCTGTTACTACTGTTCCAAAAGGAATGCAAACTGTGATGAAAAATACTGAATTCCATTTGAATGATGTTGATTGGTTTGTTCCGCATAGTGCAAATTTAAGAATGATTGAGTCAATATGTGATAGAAGTGGTTTTCCAATTGAGCGTACATTATATAGCTTAGTGGAGTATGGAAATACTTCCTCAGCATCAATACCATTAGCTTTAGATAAAGGAGTAAGTGAAGGAAAGCTCAGTAATGGTGAGAAGATTTTATTATATGGTTTCGGTGGTGGATTAGCACAAGCAGGATTGCTTATCAATTGGACCCTATAACGCCTTTTTCTTAAACCAACAGGTGCCTTAGCTAGATCGGAGCTGTCTTTAAGGCAGCTTTTTTTTATGCAACTATCGGGGCAGGATAGTTGAACAAGAAAAATAAAAAGTATTCTATATTAAAGGGTTTTTATCTTTAGCATAATTTGGTGCTGTACTAGAGTGTGATAATATCCGGTCTAATACTTTTTCAGTAAATGGCATAAAGTAATTAAGTATTAGCCCCCCTAAACAAACGGTTAATAAGGTTCCAACGCCAATTGGTCCATTTAAAATCATTGCCATTATCAAGAATACGAGGTAAATGAATGTTCTCGAAAAAAATATATTTGTTCTAGTTAATTCTTGTATGATCAATGTTAAACGGTCAACTGGAATCGGTGCAAAATTTGTGTGTAAATATGTTGCAGTTCCTAATCCTATAGCAACTAAGCCGATTCCAAAACAAACCACTTTGCTGTACCATAGTTCAGGCGTTATCAAGTTGTGCAATAAAAAAAGCCACATATCAATACCAATTCCCGTTATAAATGCTGTTAACAACCCCAAAACTTCTGGTCTTTGTCTTTTTAAAAATGAATTACAACCTATCAATATTAAAGCTATTATTATTTCCCAACTTCCGACAGTAAGCCCCACATTTATCGACAGTCCTACTAAAAGTGCATCAAAAGGTGAAGTTCCAAGGTCTGATTGTATAGTGAAAGAAATACCAAGGGTTAATATTAAAATTCCTAATACATAAAAAACATATTTCACTTTACTCGACCCCTTTATCATTATTTTTTTGTTGCAAATGCAACGAATTTAAGTTAAATTTAATATATATCGTTTTTATTGCATTTGCAACGAAAATACGTACTAAGGAGTTAATTATGAAGGAAATTCTTCGTGAAATTGGAATGATAGCAAGGGCATTAGATTCTATAAGTAATATAGAATTTAAAGAATATGACCTTACAAAAGGGCAGTATTTGTACATTGTGCGAATATGTGAAAACCCAGGAATCATTCAAGAAAAGTTAGCTGAGATGATAAAAGTAGATCGAACAACAGCATCTCGTTCTATAAAAAAACTTGAAATTAATGGCTTTATTGAAAAGAAAGAAGATAAACATAACAAAAAAATTAAAAAACTCTTTCCAACAGAGAAAGGGAAAAATGTTTATCCTTTTATTAAAAGAGAAAATGATTATTCCAATAGCGTTGCATTAAAGGGATTTTCCGAAAGAGAAGTAGAAACCATTTTCAACCTTCTTCAAAGAGTAAGAAAAAATGTAGAAAAAGACTGGGAATTTGTAAAAAAGGGAAACAAGAGAAATTATTGATTATATAAAGGAGCGACATATATGACTATTAATATAAAAAAGTGTACCCTTGAAGATTCACGCAAACTTCAAGAAATTAGTTATGAAACGTTTAATGAGACATTTAAGCATCAGAACACACCCGAAAATATGAATGCCTATTTGGAAAGGGCATTTAACTTCAAACAATTAGAAAAAGAATTATCAAATACGTCTTCACAATTCTTTTTTGTTTATTTTAATAATGAAGTCGCTGGATATTTAAAGATCAATACCAATGATGCTCAGTCTGAAGAAATGGGTGATGAATCACTTGAAATTGAGAGGATTTATATAAAGGACAAATTTCAAAAACTTGGGATTGGTAAATGTCTGCAAAATAAAGCAATGGAAATTGCAATGGAACATAACAAAAAGAAAATTTGGCTAGGCGTATGGGAGAAAAATGAAAATGCTATTGCCTTTTACAAGAAACTGGGGTTTGTTCAAACTGGAGCCCACTCTTTTTATATGGGTGATGAAGAACAAATTGACTTTATAATGACTAAAACACTAATATAACTACTTTTGAAAGGTCATAATTAAGGGGTATTTTTTAAAATGAAGTAGAGTGAGGTAGGATAACTATAGATGAGGTTCTCGAGGATAGACATTTAGTAAAAGTTGCTATGATTGTGTTTAATAATTTTTACGAATCAATTGTCTGTTTAAAAGTTTATATCAGGTGGAAAGGAGATTTTTTATGTGTATCCCTAAGCAATTTGAAATAAAAGAATTAGCAGTAGCCTACGATGTAATACAGGAGAATGGTTTTGCGACATTGTGTTCAATGCATGAAGGCTTGCCTTTTGCTACACATTTACCACTGCTGTTGAATAAGGAGAAAAACTATTTGTATGGTCATTTTGCTCGTCCGAACCATCAATGGAAAGATATTAAAAATCAAACAGTCTTAGCAGTTTTTCATGGTCCTCACTGTTATATCTCCTCCTCTTGGTATGAGACCAATCAAGCAGTACCAACATGGAATTATGTGACTGTTCATGTATACGGCGAAGCCGAACTTATTGAGGATGAACAGGAGTTAACGGATTCCTTGCAGGACATGGTATTGAAGTATGAAGCCCCTGATAGTTCATACAAATTGCAAGATTTAGACGCTGACTTTCTCGCTGGGATGAACAAAGGAATTCAAGGCTTCAAAATAAAAATCAACAAGATAGAGGGGAAAGCGAAATTAAGTCAAAACCATTCCTTACATCGACAAGAGCTGATTATTAATCAGCTAGAAGAAATCCAAAATACAGATGAGCAAAAAATTTCCTCTTTAATGAAGGCAAACCTAAAAAAATAACGTTGAATGTTGCTGCACTAACGGGAGTGTTGATCCAAAAAGGATTAACACTCCTTTTGTTGAACTTCTTTTACAACGGAGCAGATTTCAATACTAACTGTAATTAGCAGCTGCGTTTTTTTACTATCGGGTTAATGGAAGATAAATTGAGCCTTTTTAAATAATCTAGTCAAAATCTTAACAGATTTCTAAATGTTAAGCAGTATGAATATTTTTAAAAGGATATGCATGTGCTGGGTTAATTTAATAATTATTATCTAAAAAATAACAAAAAATCACGGTCCCTTTATACGGATATAAAATTCCAGAGTTATTCTTAATTTACATCTAGAGGGAGGGATCGGAAGTTGTCAAAATTTCAGGCCATAACTTCTTTGTTCATCTTGGTATTTATCATCATTCTCGTAACTTATAAAATCACAGCATTATCATCCAAACATTCCACAACGAATCATTCCACATCCAACCACCACATTCAAGTTCAATTGTTAGGCGTTAATGATTTTCACGGCCAACTAAACAAATATCAAATGGTTTCAGGAACCATGGCAGGGGGTGCTGAATACCTGGCTGCCTATTTAAAAAAATATATAAAAGAAAACCCAAATACACTACTTGTTCATTCTGGTGATATGGTAGGAGGAATTCCTCCAATCTCTTCTCGATTTAAAGACGAACCCACGATTGAATTTTTAAATCTCCTGCACTTTGATGTCGGGACACCTGGAAATACTGAATTAGACCAAGGCGTAAATGAATTGAAACGTCTTATTTATGGAGGATTCAATAAAAAAACAGGTTATTTTCAAGGTGCCAATACTTCTTACAGTTCTGCAAATATCATCGATACAAAATCGGGTACTCCCTTGTGACCACTGTATGTTATTAAACAAATTGACGGAATAAATATTGGCTTTATCGGTGTCGTCACAAAAGAGACTAACCTGTATGTGGCGCCTGAAAATCGAAAGGAAGTAGAAATTACGGATGAAGTTACAGCTATTAACCGAACCGTTAAGCTTTTAAAGGAAGGCTCTTTTCGTAAAGATTGTTGTTTTTAAAACGAAACTATTTAAGGTTGATTGGAGCGGAAGTGCGAGACTCCT
>NZ_JAOPHO010000105.1:0-8248 GCF_033141925.1 Peribacillus sp. CSMR9 | reverse complement strand
CTGAACCGCCGTATACCGAACGGTACGTACGGTGGTGTGAGAGGTCGGAGGCTAGGCGCCTCCTCCTACTCGATTAATTGAGTACGCAGTTCATGGTAAAGTTGTCAGTGGAGACACACGGTAGTTAAAAGACTGATGAGAGTCATAAGCAGATGAAAAAACACCCAACCGTAAGGGCCGAGTGTTTTAGAGCGAATCTTTCTCTAGGATTTTCCTGCTTTGCTGAATGATTTCATTATTTTTATTTATGGCCTCAACATTGTTAAACTTAACATGGTCATTGATCAATTCATTGTCTTCCATATATTCTAGTAACAATTCGACTGATTTATCCAGCAATCTTTCCAGTGGGATATCCCTTTCTTCTGCTAAACGAGTGAGCCGCATGTTTAAATTAGAAGCGAGCGAAGAAACGAACGGATCTCTACCTTCGTTCATTTGCATTCCCCTTTCAGCTTTAATAGCTCCATTTTATGATGGAGAGGATTGGAAGGCGAAAATATGGACACTACGAATAAAATAATTGAAAGCTAGTTATATCGATTGGCGAAGTATGTTGATAGCTGGGTGATTTTTGTGTCCGATTCCTTCTTATCCTGTCTTTAATGTATAATAATACTATATTTTACATAAAGGAGGAATTATTAATGAGCCAAGACGGCAGTTTAATCGGGCTATTTGCAATCATACCGATTTTATTTTATCTGGGACTTCTTTTTTTAAGCATTTACTTTGTAATTAAGGTGATAAAATTCATCAATGCCAAGACAAAAGTAGATCAGGAAAGAAATGAAAAGCTTGATGAATTGATAAGAGTTATAGGTAACGGTAAAGAAGATCAAAATAGGCCTTTATAATAGGCAAAAAGCGCAATCCATTGGGTTGCGCTTCTTTTATTTCACTGGATTTTTTGGAACGTCAAGGTGGTGTACAAGCATTTCCTAATAAGCACCATAACATATTAGGAGGTGATTTAATTGACTGTTAAATTAGAAACTTTATTGGATCGTTCGGAAAAGAATATGGGCAGCGGAATTCATCCAGTCGTTAAAGAGTCAGCATTGGAAATGGTCAAACAGGCATACCAAGAAGGCATTTATGTGCAAATCAGCGCAGGTTATCGGTCTATGGAAGAGCAAGCAAAGCTATATGGTCAAGGTCGCCTAGGTTATATCTATGATGGAAAAAACTATAGTGATTTATCGAAACCGAGAGCGACGAATGCGATGCCAGGTCAATCTTACCATAACTATGGACTAGCCATTGATTATTTCATAGTCAGCGATGATGGAAAGAATGCCATTTGGACAATTGATGCCAAATGGAAACGGGTAGCGGACATTGGTAAATCCTTGGGCTTTGCTTGGGGCGGGGATTGGTCAAGCTTTAAAGATTATCCGCACTTGGATATGACGGGTGGACTAACTTATTCTCAGTTAAAAGCGGGAACAAGGCCTAAACTGATATCAAAAGTGAATGGCACCACTCCACCAGCAACACAAGTCGAATCGGATGTCATTGTAAAAAATACGCCTACAAAGGATACTGACACTCAGACTATCAAGTCCATTCAAAGGACATTAAATAACCGGTATAATGCAAAAATAGATGTGGATGGTTATTATGGACCTAATACTAAAAAAGCGCTGATAAAGGGTTTTCAAACCGAATTGAATAAACAATATGGTGCAAAGATTAATGTGGATGGAATATGGGGACCCCAAACAAAAGCGGCTTCACCTAATGTTAGGAAAGGGGCGAAAGGGAATATTACCTATATCCTTCAAGCTGCACTTTATTTAGAAGGACATAATCCACATGGTATAGATGGTATCTTTGGAAACGGAACGGAGATAGTGGTGAAGGCATTTCAAAGGGCCAAGGGAATATCGGCAGACGGTATTGCCGGTGAAAATACCTTTGCGAAATTATTTGGATGATTAGCTTAGTAAAAAAGCCTTAAAATATGAGGGCTTTTTTTGTTTGAATGAAAAATGATTTTTATAATAGCAGTTTTTTAAAAGTAAATATCCCAATCGTTTAAGAATCGAAGTATAAGAAAATTAGTCCTTTTACAAATGTGAATTGTAATATTTATCGAGTATATATGCTCATTTTCATTCACTTAAAATTGATTGAAATATAATAGTCCTTTTAATTTTCCATCATATTTAGACAATAAAGTTAAAGGAGGAAATAACTTTATTGGAGGAAAAAAATGATGAAAATGTGGAAAAAGTCTTTTTTACCTATCGCCTCTATTAGTCTAACTGCTGTGATGATTGTAAATGCCATTCCAGAAACTCCAGTTCAATCACAAGTGCATATGAAAAATCATGTGCTTCCGCTTGGAACGCATAATTTGCAAGAGAAAAGAACTTCTATGAATCCAGCACCAGGAGTGATGTATACCAAAATCATTCGTGGTGAAACATCTTCTAAAGACTTTTACACAGTGGATGTGACATTTGTAGAAACACAGAAACAGGCAAAGAAATTGTTGGGAAATTTAAAGAGAGATGGTTTCAGAAATGCTCGTATCATTCGGGAACCGGATCGGGCAATGGATGATCTGGAAAAAGGACCACTTGGATACATTGTTCGCATCGGCCAATATCAGCTGGAAGCGGATGCAACGGAAATGAGAAAACAGTTATCGGCTAAGGGATATACGGGTCTAAGGAATGTGTATACGGGTGAGGACGGAGAGAAAACAACAGGACCATGGGTAGTAAACGTCCTAGAAGTGGATCAGGAACGATTTCAAGGGCATGTGGTGCCAGAATTAGCAAATGATGCAGTGACAGGGAAAGAAACATTGACCCATATGGCTGACAGAAATGTTGCTATTGCAGGAGTTAATGCCGGATACTTTGTTGTAGGAGAGAATGATGGTACACCAGGCGATCTTGCCGGTATATTCTCCAGCAATGGTCAACTTGTCAGTGAAGCGATTAATGGCCGTTCAGCTCTGATTTTATCTTCTGATGATGATGATAAGGCAAAAATTGCATCTGTTTCCACGTCAATTCAGGCTACTTCATCTGATGGAGCGGTTAGGGAAGTGGATGGATTAAATCGGAAGCCAGGATTAATCCGCAATTGTGGCGGTGTTGGAGGAGATATGACAACAGAACGGCCGAAACATGATTTTACTTGTAAGGATGAAAGTGAATTTATCCAATATACTTCCATATTTGGAGAAAAGACAGAATCGGGCGACGGTGCGGAAGTGGTAGTAAATCATGCCGGAGAAGTGGTGGAAATTCATAACCAGCGTGGGGGAGACATTCCAAGCAGTGGTTCTATTCTTACAGGAACGGGGGAAGCAGCAGAGTGGCTTCATGACCATGCTCAACAAGGGATGAAGATTCAGGTGAAGAGTGAAATCATCGGGGATGGAAAGCTATTAAAATTAGACCAAACCACAAGCATGATTAACGGAGGCCCTCGATTGTTGGAAAATGGAGAAATTTCCATTAATTCCGTAGAGGAAGGCTTTCACTGGGAAGAAGATCCTGGGTTTTATTATCGTTTTGGGGAACGTCGTAACCCTAGAACACTTGCTGGAATCAAGGAAAATGGCAATCTATTATTTGTCACGATCGATGGACGCGCACCCGGATGGAGTGTAGGGGCTAATTTTGAAGAAAGTGCAAAAGTCATGAAGTCATTAGGTGCCGTCGATGCTATCAATCTTGATGGCGGCGGATCGACTACCATGACAGTTGGGGATGATCGAGTCACAAGACCATCTGATGCAGCAGGTGAACGCCCGATTGCCGACGGAATATTGTTAGTAGAATAAAAGATGGACGTAAAGGAGATAGATCAATTTAAAGTGTTCAAAAATCGTTTTCAGTTTCACTATTATTGGTCTAATTAGTAGGAATATTCACGTTTAGTAGTATTAATATTCCTTAGGCAGAAGATGAAATTATTAGTTACCATGGAAGAAGAAAATGAGACTCCTTATAGTGAAAACGATACAATCAAGATGCTGGTGTGATTTTTAGTGTTTCAAAAGTGAATTAAGGGATGCAGCTTACGGATAATTCCATAGAAATCGACTATGACGTACAGGATGTGTATTTTAACCTAATGTTTAGTCATAAACGAAAAGACAGTTAGCAAAGATAAGCTCACTGTCTTTTTGAATTAATATTTTAAGTGTATTTAAATTTAAGGAAACCCTTATTAACATGTTTTAGAGCATAAATTTGATCACACAAACGATCACGAACGTTTAAATGGCACAGTTCTTATGATTACAATAATGATCACAAGTCCCTCAAAAAATCCTAATTAACCAACCCCTTCTTACTGATCCGCTCCACAATCTCCATAAATTTATCCCGCCTGTGAAATTCAATCGGCGAAACACCTTTATCGACGGAATCGTATCTGCTTCAATCATTAATAATACTTCTCGTTAATCTTGCCTAAATGGATACTATCGCCGAAATCGACTAGAAGTCCTTTGACAGATGTACTGCCAAGTTTCATTCGCAGCTCGGCTTCAGATGTATTGTTCGACAATCTGGGCAGTTGCTTCGACGACTTGGTGGATTTCAAAGTGTTCCTGGATTTCCCTTCTGTCGCTCGTTTCCTTTTGAATAAGTTGCTAGAATTTTTCTTGAATAATCAGATAATAAATTGCCTTTTTTTTGTGTATCATGACAAAAGAATGAACCAAGCTGTCTGAATTTGCATTAAATATATTAACAATGAAAAGAGGTGAATTATATGTCTGGTTCTGGTTCTAGATCTGTTGATGTAGTTACGATTCTTTGGGAAAGAGCTACGTTAATACCTTTAGCTCAGCGTACAATTGTACAAGCTACAGTGATTGGAAGTGCTGCACCTTGTGCTAACACTTTAGCTCCTGGTGATTCCTACAGAGCTGCTTTACGTTGTTTACTTGGAAATAGATTTGTACGAGTATTGAACCTTGACTTCGGGCGAACCGGAGTTGCCGTGTTCATCCGTTTATTCTAGGATATTAATTGGGGGACAAAGTATTTTTCATTTAAAATACTTTGTCTTTTTTGTAAATACACAAAAACCACCAGTCATTAAGATTGGTGGTTTTATCAATTTTACTAATACAGAATGTTAAGAAGGAAGCGGAACATTATCTTAGTGAATTTCTAGCTGGTATTGATCCGATTAAATTACCTTTTGTCAATTTATTCAAGACTTGTCGATTCAAATGAAATTGAATGTAGCGTAGTACATATCAAAACTTATATTAGCTTAAATAATTCGGAGGTGGAGGTTTGTTGACCTTTTTTAATAGAATCTATTATATCAGTAGCCAGGATAGGACGTACGGGTGCGCGCTTGATCTCGTGAACTAAACTGTCCACCCACTACTACTTGTAGAAACATGTTTGAGGCTAGTTGGGACGTAGATCTCGTATAACAAGCGAAGCTATGACACTGCATGGAGGACTAGGAGTACTGGTTAGTAAGTAAAGGAGGGGAAAAAAACAATGAATCCAGTTGTTGGTCTGGATGTGGCAAAAAGGAGAGAGTCAAGTTCAGGCATTTTTAGATCATTCTAAACCGTATGGGAAGAGCTTTTCAATGAAGCACATCAAAGAGGAATTAGATCATTTTTTAGACTTTTTAAAAGAAAGTGACAGGGCAGAAGCCTATGGTCATTTTAGAATCTATAGGGCATTACCATGCTATTCTATATATCTTACTAAATCCGATTATTTCATATCAGGCAAAGAAGTCCAGTTTACGGAAGGTAAAAACTGACGCTATCGATGCGTACCAGTTGTGTGTGCTGTATTACAAAGGTGAACCTCATAAAATTAGAGGAATTCAGCTATTAGACCTTCGGAATTTGTCCAGACAACAGGAAATCATAACGAATATGTATGTGGAAGCTAAACTTAAGTTTTGTATATGGATATTATTGGATATGGACGTGTTTCAACTAAAGATCAGGACTTGGCTTTACAGGAGGAGAAGTTAAAAGAGTATGGTTGCGAGAAGATATTCATGGAAAAACAAAGTGGTGCTAAATCTGACAGGAAAGAACTTGCTAAGGCGTTGGACTATTTAAGGGAAGGTGACATGCTGGTTGTTTACAAGTTGGATAGATTAGCACGTTCCACTTTTGACCTATAAAAGATTGCTAAGGAACTAGAAGAACGGGGAATAGCTTTAGTATTCATCAAAGAACAGATTGATTTTAGTACACCATCAGGAAAGCTAATGTTTACTATGCTGGGGGCTATTGCTGAGTTTGAACGTGATCTAATTAAAGATAGAACGGCAGAAGGAAGGGAACGTGCTAAGGCACAGGGGATACATATGGGTAGGAAAGGGAAGGACGAGAAGGACGTTAAGAAGGCTTTAAAGCTGTATGATGAAAGAGAATCTAACGGTTTAAGCGTTAATGATATAGCCAAAATGACAGGTTTCCCACGTTCCACTATTTATGCTAAAGTGAAAGAGATGACTAGCAATAGCTAATCGTCTTTTTTCTTGTGGCATTGTTGTAGTTTTAAAATAAAGTCGTACCTTATAAAAAAAAGATGTACCAATTTAAATAAAGTTAAATCGTTTATAAAAATGATAAACCGAAATCCATACTTTATTTTGGTTTTCTTTTTCTTATTCCGCATTTACAGCAAATCCTTTTGTGTCTTTTTAAATTTATAATTTTTTTAATGCACACTTGACACCTTCACTACATAGTATTACAGTATACCAGTACTCATTAATACTGAATACCTGTATAACTTATTAGCTTAGGAGGTGTATGCTGTGGAAAATTTAACAGAAATGCTCAAAGGTGTGTTGGAAGGTTGTGTGCTGGAAATTATCAGCCGGGGAGATACTTACGGCTACGAGATTACCCGTCGTCTCAATGAAATGGGCTTTACAGAGGTTGTTGAGGGTACGGTCTACACCATTTTGGTGCGACTGGAAAAGAAAGAATTAGTGAATTTCGAGAAAAAGCGTTCTGAAATGGGTCCTCCTCGCAAATTTTATTCATTAAATAATGCAGGACACGAGGAACTCGAACAATTTTGGGGAAAATGGAATTTTGTTTCATCAAAAATTAATACCCTAAAGGGGGAGAAATAATATGAAGAAATTTATAGAGCTAATCATTGGCGATTTAGAAAGCAAGAAGGAATACAAAGCATTTATGAAAAAAGTAAATTCCCTACCGAAAGATTACGCATTTGTGTTCAAAAAGATTCAAAAGTACATGTGGAATTTCGGATATGGATTTGGTGAAGAAATCATCAATTTGTATGAACTGTTTGAAGCTAGTGCAGCAGAAGGCAAGCATGTGCTAGATGTTACCGGTGAAGACGTGGCGGCATTTGCCGATGAATTGATGGCTCTCTCAAAACTAGATGGAGAATCGGCGAGTATATTAGGAGGGCAAGTAGATTTGAAAAAAGAAATCGAGAGTAGAGTTGAAGAGCAAGTAAAAATATGGACGAATAAAAAATAATGTAGGAGGTTAAATATCATGGTAAATTTCATCAAAAAGATACTTGACGACAAAAAAGAATACAAAGAAATGATGGCGCGTGTGGAAGCTTTGCCAGACAACTACCCAGAAGCCTATAAAAAAATCTGCAACTATATGTGGGGTTTCGCCTCTGGAAGCGGCATGGATATGCTGAGAATCCAGTATGATCTCATTGATTTGTTTGAAGATGGTGCGGCAGATGGCAAAGACGTATTGGAAGTAACAGGTGAAGACGTGACAGCATTCGCCAATGGACTTATCGACCAAGCGAAAAGATGGGATGATAAGTTACGCAATAATTTGAACAAAAGCATTCTGAATCGTGTGGGTAAGAAAAAATAAGCGTTGAACAACCCAACTGAATAGCTTTTTTGAAAACAAGCTGTTCAGTTATATTTTTTAACAAGTAAGTAGTATAACTGATTATCTGTCAGTCTATATAGACAAACCCAGTTGCAGGCGCTACTGCGCTGTGAGCACGCGCCTTCAGCTTTATATATAGGAGGGATTAGAATGAATAATAAATCCATTCAAGTGACTGGGTTGCAGAAGTCCTACAAGCAGCTTCAAGTCCTAAAAGGCGTAGATTTCGAGGTGGAAGAGGGCAGTATTTTCGCACTGCTCGGCTGCAACGGGGCGGGCAAGTCCACGGTTGTAAAAATCCTGGCCACGCTGCTCAAACAAGACAGAGGAACCGCCACCGTAAACGGATTCGATGTCGCGTTATAGCCAGAAAAC
>NZ_JAOPHO010000104.1:0-8914 GCF_033141925.1 Peribacillus sp. CSMR9 | reverse complement strand
TAGAAATATTCAAAATACACTGCCATTCCTTTTTGAGGTGATACTGAAAAATTCAGTTTAGGAAAAAAAGTTTCTCCCCCATGCTCCACATCATTTAAGTACATGATGATTGTGCTGATTCTATTATTTTTTTTTGCTATACTTGAAGATGTAAAAAAATCAAAATGAGCTTTATACTCTTGACCAGGAATATATTTAAGAATTTGAATACCATCTCCATGTTCAATGGGTATATTCATGATTGTTGAAATCCGTTTTGCAATTTTGGTAATGATGTCATTTTCATTTTCTTCAAAAAACATACTACTGCTCGTTCTTATCTCATTTACTTCGTGCTTAACTCCAATTTTGGAACGATTCATTCTGTCTTTTGACAATTCAATAAGCCCGTCAAATTCTTCGTGACTCAAAACATTCCCTAATATTACAATTAGTGCTTCAACTAATCTAGCAATTACATTAATTTCTCGGTCTTCCGTTTTGATTTTATTTCCAATATGATTAAAAATAGTTTGTTCTTTACTTATGAAGGAATTTCAGGTTTAGCTTCAGAATCAATTAATTAAACAACTAGATGAGGCTTTAAATAAAATCTTACACGAAATAACGAAGATTTCACAACCACTAGAAAATATTCAAGCCCAACTCCAACTCCAAGAACAACAACAGAAGGAACTTCAGATTCAACTTCAGAATCAGTTAATTAAACAACAAGATCAAACTTCAAATAAAATCTTATATGAAATAACGAAGATTGCACAACCACAACCCCTCCAATTAAAATCGGCTTTTAGCATAATCGATACACTTGATTTAGATTTAGATAAAAAGGCGCAGATTGCAATGTTAATAGCAAATAGCAGTAGTAGTAATAAAAATGAAGATGAAACTGAATAAAGAAGAAGAGGCTGAGATGAACTGTGCCCCATTTTACGGACAGTATAAAAAAGCGCCTAAGCGGCTAATATGTGGTCCCGGTATTGTACCGGGGCCATTTTCTTTAGCCCCCATTGATAACGATGATTATTATAATCTTCAATAACTCGATCAACTTCTTCCTTCTCATCCGTTAAATTACTACATATTTTATATTCTGCCAAATCCTTAAAGTGGCCAAAGAAACTTTCCATTGGCGCATTATCCCAACAGTTTCCCTTGAGGGACATGGATTGGGTTAGCCCAAGTTCCTTCACTTTGTTTTGAAATAGCGGATGGGTGTAATGGAAGCCTTGGTCATAATGCAGGATTGCATTCGGATGGAACTCGTGATTCACAGCCTGCCTTAGCTTGTTTAAAGTTTCATAAACGATATTCATATCTAATGGCGTGGATAAATGATATGTAACTATTTCTTTTGTAGCCACATCTTTTACGCATGACAAATACGCTTTTTGACCCTTTCCATAATAAAGGTAGGTAATGTCAGTAAGCAGAATTTTCCCTGGCTCCTTCAGTTTGAATTCACGATTAAGAAGGTTTGGACAAGTAAGGTGCTCTTTGGTTGCCTTAGCCATCTTTCGATACTACAAAGCCGCAAAAAAGCTCACACAGTGGTTTATTATATCGACCACTACTCCAAAACCATGGTAACTCCATTGCATAAAAAGTGTAATGGAGTTTTTAATTTGGCACTATCCGACAGGTTGCGATGCTCGGCCACAGCCAGTTTGGGATTCTTGCATGTATAGTCTACTGGTCCCCGTTAAATAAAAAAGGACTAATTGGGCTTCTAACTAGACCGGAAGTTGTCCTATTGCATATAAAGGATAATGAAGGACAAAGGGAGGCAGCTTATGAAAATCCGAAAGGCCATTATTCCGGCCGCAGGCCTTGGGACCCGATTTTTGCCTGCAACAAAAGCTCAGGCTAAGGAAATGCTGCCGATTGTTGATAAACCAACGATTCAATATATTGTTGAAGAAGCAGTAGCTTCGGGTATAGAGGAAATTATTATCATAATCGGTAGAGGAAAAAGATCAATAGAGGATCATTTTGATAAATCCTATGAGTTGGAAGATGCACTTTTAAGAAAAAATCAGCTAGATATTTTAGAGGAAGTTCAGAAAATATCTAGTTTGGCAAATATCTATTATGTCCGCCAAAAGGAACCGATGGGGCTAGGACATGCAATTCTCTGTGCTAAAAACTTCATTGGAAATGAACCTTTTGCTGTTTTGTTAGGGGATGACATCGTTATGTCTAAAACACCCTGTTTGCAACAAATCATCAGTGTTTTTGAGTATTGCAACAGTTCCGTCGTAGCTGTTCAGAATGTACCGGAAAAGGATGTCATTAAATATGGAATTATTAAGCCAAAAGGTACAATGATTGAGCCTAACCTTTTTCATATCGATTCTTTGGTGGAAAAACCGAAAAGGGAAGAGGCTCCTTCCAGATATGCGATAATGGGGCGTTATGTTTTTAGACCTGAGATTTTTGAAACACTAGCAAAGATTCCGGTTGGACATGTTAATGAATTACAACTTACTGATGCCATAAATGAGCTAAATAAGCAGCAGGCCGTATTAGCATATAACTTTGAGGGAAACCGATATGATATTGGTGATAAAGTTGGATTCATTAAAGCAACAATCGACTTTGCTTTACGCAGGGATGATATAAGAGATGAAGTACTTTCCTACTTAAGGGATGTAATTAAGAAAGAAAACCTTCAGATTAAAAAGAGAGAGCTTGAATAATATGAAAATAGCCGTTTTGGGTACAGGTTATGTCGGGCTGTCCACTGGTGTTTGTTTGTCCGAAATAGGGCATAGTGTCATTTGTATCGATATAGATGAACAGAAAATTAAAAGTTTACGTCAAGGGGTTTCTCCAATATATGAACCGGGTCTGGAGAATTTGCTTGCTCAAAATGCCGCAGCGGGCAGACTGCTGTTTACAACATCTCATCGAGAGGCGCTAAATGGTGCCGAGATTATCATCATTGCCGTAGGTACACCGCAAATGGAGGATGGGGGAGCAGATTTATCGTATATTGTGCAAGCCGCGAAGGATATTGCTGCGAACCTAGTGCAGAGTTCAGTAGTTGTTATAAAGAGTACTGTGCCAGTTGGTACGAATGATTTTATTAAAAAAATTATGGAAGAACTTTGTAACGAAAAGGTCACCTTTAATATGGTTTCAAATCCTGAATTTTTAAGACAAGGATCAGCCGTTATGGATACGATGAAAGCAGATAGAATCATCATCGGTTCTGAAAATGATGAGGCGGCTAAGAAAGTCCAAGAAATGTATCGTCCGTTAAATGTACCATTTATACTAACAAGTATTAGAAGTGCGGAAATGATTAAGTATGCTTCAAATGCCTTTTTGGCGACTAAGATTAGCTTTATCAATGAAGTTGCCAATTTATGCGGAGCGGTAGGTGCAGATGTTAAAGATGTAGCAAGGGGAATGGGAAAAGATAAAAGGATTGGAGAAGCTTTTTTACAGCCCGGTATTGGTTATGGTGGATCTTGTTTTCCAAAGGATGTTAAAGCGTTGCTTCATACTGCCAAGTTAAATGGAGTACATTTTTCCCTGTTAAAAGAAACAGTAGCGATTAATGATTTTCAGCAGGAAATCCTTGTAACGAAAGCGATAAATCGCTTGGGGGATTTAAAAGGGAAAAAGGTTGCAATGCTTGGTCTTGCTTTCAAGCCAGAGACAGACGATATGAGGGAAGCGCCATCAATCAAAATTGCGCGTTCATTAACCAAACTTGGAGCAGAAGTGGTAGCTTATGATCCGGTGGCAATAGATAATGCGAAGAAGATATTAGGGGATACAATTAGATTTGCCAGCTCAGTCCGCGAAGCGACATTGGATGCGGATGCTGTATTTATTGTTACCGAATGGAATGAGTTTAGACAATTAGACCTGGAGACATTGATGAATACAATGAGACAACCGATTGTTTTTGATGGCAGAAATTGTCTTGAAGAAGATCGAATCAGAGCGTGCAAGAAAATTGAATATTACCCAATAGGAAGACCAGCAATTGTTATTGGTATGACATAAAGCGAAAACATTTTCTAACACTTCATTAACCAGAACATGATTCTTTAAAGGCATATATTAGGTTCAAACTGGAAATGCAGCACCTTTGATAGTTCTTGGGTGCTTTTTTATATTTCTTTAAATGGAAGAAATATCTTCATCGACCCATTGTTTGCAAATAATCTTGAGTCATGGCATTTATTTCAATCCACCCTTTGTATTAGGCAAACGCATACTCTATGCCATTTAGCTTTAATGTATGTTATTAGTCCATGCGTACCTAAAGAGTCCTGCATAATATACTTGAAAAGGTCCAGGAAATTTGCCTTACTATGCATGAAAGGAGATCATTTATTTGCACACAGTTATGCATTTGAATTTAAGAGTCGACCCGACCCAATATATATCACAGATTAGAGAAGTTCCTGATTATGATTATATCCATATGGTACGACAACCAAAGGATATGATAGATCTTTCCCTTTTGAATGAGAAAGTTCATTATCTCAATGAAATTTTCTCACCGAAAGAATATATGAAAAAAAATAATATCTCCCTCTTACATGCTCACCATGGTCAATTAGGGATGTTATTACTTCCTTTTAAAGAGGAGACAAACCTTCCGTTGGTAACAAGTATAAGAGGCAGGGATGCAACCCTAGCTAATCAGCCCATTGGCTATCTAGATAACATGAAAAAGCTATTTGATCAAGGTGAGCGTTTTTTTCCAGTTTGTCAGTATTTGGCAGATAGGTTGATTGCTTGGGGTTGTCCTTCAGAAAAAATCAGAGTGCTCTATGGGGGCGTAGACCTTAACGAATTCAATTACCGGACCCCACATAAAGGGGGCTCTCAAAACATTTTATCCATCGGTAGGTTGGTGGAAAAAAAAGGACATCACATCTTAATGCAAGCTTTTCAAAAAATCAGAGATAAATTTCCAAATGCAACCCTGTCGATTATCGGAAGGGGGGAGCTTGAAGAATATCTCATTTCATTGGCAAATCAACTTAATTTAGGTGACTCTTTTCGTTTATTGAATCATCTCCCTAAAGATCAAGTACGAGAACAAATGACCAATGCGGATATATTCTGCGCCGCGAGCTTAGAAGCTGCCAATGGAGATGTAGAAGGTATACCTAATACATTAAAAGAAGCTATGGCGATTGGGGTACCAGTGATTTCGACCAATCATGCCGGCATCCCTGAATTAATCACTCATAACAAAGAGGGGGTTTTAGTACAAGAAAACAATGTAGATGAACTGGCAGATGCTCTTGAATTCATGCTAACTAACAGAGAGATATGGGAAACATATACAGTATCGGCTCGTCAAAAAGTCGAACAAAACTTTAACCTCGTCCATCAGCTTCAACAACAAGCTGAATTTTATGATGAACTTGTAGCCCCTTATAAAGTAGGTAAACAATATTCAGTAACACCTCGCCAAATAGTTAAAAAAATCCTTAAGGAGACTCCACAGCCTCAACAGCAAGGCAAGTATGATGGCGAAACAATTGCGCCTAGAAAAAAAGTCGATTTAGCCAGAAAAGCCCTTATTTATATGCAACAGCTACAACAGCTACAGCAGCAGACTAAAGATAAAGTCAAAGATGAACTTGTAGCATCTAATAAAAATGACAACAAAGCTAAAATTCAACAGAAGGCTATAGATGAAAAAATAGCATCTCGTAAAAAAGAAAAAAAGGCAAAAGCCGAAAAAATCAAAAAAGCCCTTAGAGCAGTTAGGAGGAAATCATGGAGGATTTTAAAACCATTACTGTAACCAAAGGTGAAAAATCTTTGGAAATTCACAATCCCACTACCTATTCGCTGATAGGAATGGGGGCTCAAGGTGCAGTATTTAAACTTTCAGAAGATAAATGTGTAAAAATCTATTCAGACCCAGTACAAGCCGAAATGGAGGAAGAAGCTCTTAAAGCTGGAAAACATCTACCCTTTATGCCATTGGTGTATGAAACAGGACCAAACTATATAGTCATGGAATATTTTAATGCGCCAACCTTAAAAGAATATCTGAGAAAATGTACGTATATCCCTGATTCTATAGTAAAGAAACTTCTCTATATATTAAAGGAATTAAAACAAGCAAAATTCACCATGATAGATGCCCCCCTACGTCATATTTTTGTCGTTGGTAACGAGGAACTTAAGGTGATTGACCATACAAACTCCTTTAAAAGGATGCACCCTGTACCATTAAAATTATTAAGAGATTTAAAAATAATCCTTTTAAAGGAATCGTTCTTAGCCCAAGTGAAAAAGCTTGAACCGGACACCTACAATGAGTGGGAGGATTATTTCAATCAAAATAGTTTGGACTTTAGAAACATTCCCGTCTCTGGAGGGTCAGGTAATGGAGTAAAAGTGGATAGCGCTATAACACAAACACTCATTGGAAAAGGGCATCAAGGTGCTGTTTATCGAGTGTCTGAAGACACATGCGTTAAACTTTACGGGAAAACTGAACATGCAAAACAGGAAAAAATGGTTCTTTTATCAAGCCAAGACTTGCCTTTTATCCCGAAAGTCTTTGAAACAGGACCAAATTATATTTTAATGGAATATCTATTAGGACCAGATTTAAATACGTTTCTTAAAAAACAATCTGTACTTTCTGAGGACATAACAAGACGATTACTCTATATATTAAAAACAATGGAAAAATCAGGTTTCAAACAAATTGATGCCCCATTACGGCATATTATCATAACCAAGAATGGTTTTAAATTAGTCGACCATGTGTACTCTTTTTCACGTGAACAAAAAAGGCCTCTCGAGTTATTTAAAGACCTGTGTGAAAGAAATTTTTTAGATTCTTTTTTGGAACAAGTGAAGGCGATAGATCCTGGTACGTATGCTGAATGGACAAAAACGCCAATCCCATTAACTAAAAATGATAATACTCTTGTATAGTCATAGTTATGTAACTGGAACCTAACGAAAAAAGGTAAAAAGGTATTACGCCTATTTTGTTGAGGTTTTATATCACAAAAAAGGAGCATATCAAAACCTATGGTGATTTTGCTTTCAACGGTTTCCAAAATCGTTTTAGCTTAAACTTCAATCGTAAATGCTTAATCATAGCGGGTATAAGAGTGAAAAACTCATAAGACTTAAAGCGAAAGAGGATATCATGTCATTCGTGAATTACGAATAAAACGTAAGTCTCTTCACAATGAAGATGTTGAGTTTGCTTCCTCTTTATATCCGTCATAATGAACTTTGTTCTGTTGCTCTAAAGGGTCAAAAGTTTAAATATATAAATAATGCTTACTCAGTGTTCCGGAAAGGTGTCAAAATCCTATTGTAATAGAAAGGATTGGAATTAATGTTATGAACATTTTAGTAACAGGGGCTGCAGGATTCATTGGTTTCCATTTAACAAAACGTTTGTTAACCCTTGATATCAATGTTATAGGAGTAGACAATATTAATGATTATTATGATGTTATTTTAAAAAACAATCGACTCAAGATATTAAAAGAAAACCCTGATTTTGAATTCCACAAATTGGATTTGTCTAATAAAGAAAAATTAAATCAATTATTTAAAGACAGAACCATTGATATAGTCATCAACTTAGCCGCTCAGGCTGGAGTACGTTATAGCATAGAGAACCCGGATTCTTATGTTAATTCCAACCTGGTTGGATTTGTAAATATCTTAGAGGTCTGTCGACAAAATAATGTAAAGCACTTAATTTATGCATCTTCCAGTTCTGTATATGGAGCAAATACAAATATCCCCTTCTCAACCAAAGACCCAGTAGATCATCCAGTAAGTTTATATGCTGCCACTAAAAAGTCTAATGAATTAATGGCTCATACTTATAGTCATTTATATAATATTCCAACCACAGGACTCCGTTTCTTTACGGTGTATGGTCCATGGGGGAGACCTGATATGGCTTATTACTCTTTTACTAAAAATATCATTGAAGAGAAAACAATAAAGGTTTTTAATAATGGAGATATGAGAAGAGACTTTACTTATATTGATGATATTGTTGAAGGAATAATCCGATTACTTGATAAACCACCGGTTTATAATACTGGATGGGATCGAGCTCACCCCGATCCAAGTTCAAGCTATGCTCCATACAAAATTTATAATATCGGTAACAATAAGCCCATAAAATTAATGGATTTCATTATCACATTAGAGAAACTAATTGGAAAAAAGGCAAAAATAGAATTCTTACCGATGCAACCGGGAGATGTTAAGGAGACATATGCAGATATTGCCGATTTGTATGCTGATGTGGGGTTCTATCCTTCAACAACGATAGAAGAAGGTTTAACTCATTTTGTAAATTGGTACAAAAAGTACATTAAATAAGAAAAAAAGAAGCAGTGAATTTTTCCTAAGTGGGATTTTAGTGGATAAAAATCATGATGGAATCTCTGCTTCAGTCAGTAAGTTTACAAAAATGAGGTAATGGCGTCAGGCCTTGAGAAAAAATAATTCGGCATAGGTCAAGTTTCAATAACGTTGAAAACCTTCTTTATCTTTATAACGCTTATAAAAAATCTATACATCAATTCCTCCTGATAATAGTCAACTTTTCAAAAACACCTTCCCTTTTCTTAGCTAAGACAGCTTATTTATTTCATTATAGCTATTACTCTACAAATATTTGCGAAAGCATTGTTATGCTATCATTTTTCTTAATGGAATCGTTGCGTTTGTTTCGTTTATTGGGTGTAAATAACTTTCCACCGCAAACGTGCGAATACTACGTTCATCTGTATCAAAAGCAAGTGTATCAAAGAAATTAAACCAACCCAAATAGTGTTGCAAATATTTTGTTGCAACACCCTTGAATAGCATTATCGATTGTTTTAAGCGTTGGTGATAGTTATTTACGTTTTGGATATGATAAATGCCTTTT
>NZ_JAOPHO010000103.1:0-9177 GCF_033141925.1 Peribacillus sp. CSMR9 | reverse complement strand
AGCGAGCATCTGGAGGGGAAATCAACCACAACTCACTACCTGGTAAATAGCAACAAAGTATGTGAAAACAGCCTTTTATTTAAAAGGTTCCAATCAATAGCGGATAGATTAATGCCATCAGCAGATAATATGAGCGGAGGAGTGAAATATATGCAACAAGATAATACTGATTCATTTAATGTTCTATACCTAATTGCTTTTGGGGATGAATCCAAAAATAAATGCTGCAGAAGAGAAGTTAAGTGCGTTGTTTCCAGACGATTATAAGTTGATATTTACCCCTAAGATTGGTGACTGGATTCTTCATTCCTATTAAGGATACCTAAATCAAAGGAAAAAATGGAATCATGTGGAAAAATAAGCCAAGAACAAAGAATAGTTTATTCGAACTGTTCATTAACTACTTCCTATCTCCTCTGAAAACTGTCATAATAATAAAGATGAAATTTTGTGGAGAGTGCTCATATGATTTGGTTATTCTTATCTTTATTGGGTTTAATATTTATTGTTTTAGCAATCTTTTATTTTGTATATAAAGCTAAAACATATGATAATAATCATTAAGTACTATTTCATTTATATTTCATTTCATTTTTTCAATAGGCAGTGGGAGCAATTTTAATAGGATTACTTCTTATTATCATTGGACTGAAGGTTCCTAATAATTCAGGCCATCTTCTCTTGCTTATGTCGCCCATTTTATTTCCAATTTTTATTTCGGATTGTACTACAATTTTATGTTCTCATTTGGACCTGAAATTTGTATAATTAGAAGAGCGCCGGAAAACAACCGGATAGCAAGGCAAGGGTTTCAGCACTGGCAATAAGATAAGCTGTAATTCCTGCCGTTGAAATTACGTAGGGAACGTGTTCGAATCCTGTCAGAGGCTCACTTTTGCTATGATGCAATTTGTGTCATATCTTCAATAAGCCTTAATTAAATAGGTGTTATTCTTCATTAAGAAGTTTCGCCTTGCCTCACAGAACCAAAGGGGGCAGTTTAGTTTAAGTTCATTTCTTCACATAAACTATATAATAGCAATATAGTTTATTCTATTAATTATTGTAATACACTATGATATGGTTATAATGAGGCAGAAAAGGTTTGTGACTAGGTCGCGCCTTGGCTTGACGCCTAAACAGGAGCATCTACATCCTTTCTGCAAATATATGGAGTAAGGAAGGTTAACATGAGCAACAGTGAAACTAAAACAGAAGTTATCTTAATTGGCGCCGGTATTATGAGTGCGACTTTGGGAACATTCCTGAAAGAGTTAGTGCCGGAATGGGAAATCAAAGTGTTTGAGAAGCTTGAAGACGCAGGGGCGGAAAGCTCTAACGAGTGGAACAATGCGGGAACAGGGCATGCTGCACTGTGTGAGCTTAACTACACAACTGAAAAACCGGACGGATCTATAGATATTAGCAAAGCTATTAAAATTAATGAACAGTTTCAGCTTTCAACGCAGTTTTGGTCTTATCTTGTAAACAGCAAGCTGATAAAAAACCCTCAGGACTTTATCATGCCATTGCCTCATATGAGTATGGTGTTAGGGGATGAAAATGTAACATTCTTAAAGAAACGCTTTGAAGCGCTTTCAAAAAATCCTCTGTTCCAAGGGATGGAGTTTTCTGAGGACCCGGCAAAACTGATGGAATGGATTCCGCTTATTATGCAAGATCGCCTTTCGAATGAAGCTATAGCGGCAACCAAAATCGACTCTGGAACGGATGTCAACTTTGGTGCTTTAACACGCATGTTGTTTGACCACTTAAAGACTAAAAACGTCGATATCAAATATAAACATAGTGTTGATAATCTTAAAGTTACTAGCGATGGCTCATGGGAATTAAAAGTGCGTAATGTCGATAGCGGAAGCGTAGAGCGTCATACTGCAAAATTTGTCTTTATCGGAGGCGGGGGCGGAAGCCTTCATTTACTGCAAAAATCCGGTATTCCTGAAGGGAAGCACATTGGCGGTTTCCCAGTAAGCGGATTTTTCATGGTATGTAATAATCCAGAAGTAATTGAGCAGCATCAAGCAAAAGTATACGGAAAAGCTAAAGTTGGTGCTCCACCAATGTCTGTTCCGCATCTTGATACACGATATATCGACAGTGAAAAATCGTTGCTATTTGGACCATTTGCCGGTTTCTCACCGAGGTTCTTAAAAACAGGTTCAATGTTCGATTTAATAACTTCCGTAAAACCGGATAATGTCTTAACAATGTTGGCGGCGGGTGCAAAAGAGATGTCATTGACAAAATACCTGATCCAGCAAGTTATGTTATCGAAAGAACAGCGCATGGAAGAGTTACGAGAGTTTATCCCGAATGCTAAGAGCGAGGATTGGGATTTAGTAGTAGCTGGCCAACGTGTACAAGTTATCAAAGATACTGCTGAAGGCGGCAAAGGAACGCTTCAATTTGGTACGGAAGTTGTTAGTTCCGCTGATGGCTCGATTGCAGCATTACTAGGTGCTTCTCCAGGTGCTTCCACTGCTGTTCACGTTATGATAGAGGTAATTAAAAAATGCTTCCCGCAACATCTGAAAGAGTGGGAACCAAAAATCAAAGAAATGATTCCTTCTTATGGCGTGTCACTAATGGAAAATCCAGAGCTTCTGCAAGAAATTCATGCTTCAACAGCAGCGGCTCTTGGTCTAAAAGAAAAAGAGCTAGCCCATAGTTAATTCTTTGGGTGTAGAAACAAAGGTATGAATTTACTTAAGGAATTGAGTAAATAATAGAATGCCATTGGAAGTAAAACATAGAACCTTTGATCTATCTTTGGATTGAAGGTTCTTTGTTTTGTCTTAAAGAGTAATTTTCTTATTCAACTGGTATGAACGAAGCTGTCTACCCACCACACCCAAATGTTCGAGGAAGAAGGTATTAGTAAATCTTTTGAAGAAAAATAAAGAGATTGGTAAGAAGTGCTTAAATACTTTCTGATATTTAATGAAATTTAAAAACGGTAAAACTATTTGCTAATAACTTTAGGGGGGAATATTGAAACAAGCATTACTGATAATCGGAATTATGGAAGTTATTAAGAAGAACAAGAAGTTTTTGAGAAAGAAAAAATCGTTAATAACATTAATACTGTAATTGAAAAAGCAATAAATAAAAGTATCTCAGTTGTTTTTATGAGAGATTTAGATGTTTCAAATGAGAAGGACCTGGATTCCAGATACACCGGGACATTAGAGTACCATCAACTGCTATCATATTTGATAAAGCTTCCCCGAATTCTTTTTATGGCATTCCATTACACGAGCATGTAAGTAAAAATAATATAGCGCGTATGGTAATAATGTGATGTATTTGTTTAAACCTGTTCACAATAATTACCGATAAATATCATCTTCTACGAACTGGTACTTTACTTCGTTACCAGGAGCTGCTGATCAGTGATGTTTAATCAATTGGACTTCCTCTTTACGTTATAAGGGAATAGAATATAAATAAAAAGGTGATTACAATTAAAAAAGTAAAAAGTATCCTATTTTTCCTTCTTGGATTCATATCCCTTGTGATTGGTGTTGCAGGGACTGTGTTACCTGTTCTGCCGGGCGGACCGTTTTACTTATTCGCTGCTTTTTGCTTTGCGAGAAGTTCAAAGTCGATTGAAAACTGGTTCAAAAGCACCTCATTATATGAAAAATACGTTGAAGCATTCCTACAAAAAAAAGGTATGACTAGAAAAGAGAAAATTAGAATCAATTTAGTTGCCGATTTCTTCATCATAATTTCTGTATTTTATGTGGACATCCTTTTAGTGAAAATCCTGTTGGTGGTGCTCGCCCTCTACAAACATTATTATTTCATTAAAAAAATTAAGACAATTGACCGAAACAGTACGAAACAAAGAACCTCTTGAAAAATTGATGTTCCCTTCATTTAGCTGTTTATTAATCAAATGAAGAAATTTTAAAAGAATATGTGGAAAAAAGTGTAGGGATTATCAAGCTGTTAACCCTCATATTGGATATGAAGTAGTAGCACGTATCGCGCGAGAAGCCATTCTAAATGGTAAATCAGTACGCGAATTATGCCTGCAATATGATATATTAACCGAGGAAGAACTTGAGTTAATTTTAAATCCATACGAAATGACAAACACGGTATTTCTGGAAGAACAAGGTGAAAAAATCCTTCGAGTATATTCCATATTGGTTTCCAGTAGACTCCGGTACTTTCCATCACAACATCGGATACCTGAAGGGCAGCGAGCCAATCACTTAAAGCTAACAGTCCCGTTGTTGTAGTTGAAAACGTTTCAATAGAGGTTTTTGGCTTTTTTTCTAATGGACCAAATAATACGCAGGCTACTACTGTTTTTTGGTGTACATCTAGACCAGCACACCGTTCAATCATTGCTTCCATAGGAGAATCACCTCAAAAAAAGATTTACAATACATATGACAGGAGATTTGTTACAAAAATTTTTGTATACGTACTAGCAGAACACTAAATGGTTCTTCAATACTGTCACAACCAGTTTCTTATACAGGGTATCTTCCTTAAGATCCACCAAAAAAAGTTCAGCCTGGTTGTATTGTTATCATCATTATTGTCAACGGTTTAATGGGTTAGACTTTATTTTGGGGTAATGAGCAGGGTTTCGTGATAGATGGTGGCGGCGAGGATCTCCGCCATAGAAGTTTCTTATGGAACTAAAGGGGCAGGCTAGCTCTTAAAACAATAAAGTTGTACCAATTAGAGTCTTGAATTTAAAATGTAGTAAATGGTAAAGAAAAAATAGGGGTATTATTATGGATAAAGAAAAAAATGCTTTAATTATAGTAGATGTACAAAAGGCTTTTGAGGATAAAAAATGGGGAGAGCGAAACAATCTAAGTGCAGAAGAAAACATTAGAAAAATACTAACATTGTGGAGGGAAAAGGGCTGGCAAGTAATACATATTCAACACATGTCCGATAACCCTAGTTCTGTATTCCATCCAATGAATGAAGGATTCGCTATAAAAGAATTGGTTGAGCCTCTTGAAGAAGAAGTAATTATAACAAAGAAAGTAAATAGTAGTTTTATCGGTACAAAATTAGAAGAGTTCCTAAAATTAAATGATATTACAACAGTAGTAATAACAGGTTTGACTACGCCCCACTGTGTATCAACGACTACAAGAATGAGTGGGAATTTAGGTTTTAATACATACCTTATTTCAGATGCGACAGCATCATTTGGCATAAAAGACCAAAATGGTAACTATTATGATGCCGAGACTATACATAATATTTCTTTAGCTACCCTTTATGACGAGTTCGCTACTATACTTACAACAGAACAATTAGTAAAAGAAGTATTTTAAGCTTGTTAAACTAACAGGTACTCTTACTTTAAAAAGTGAGGTTGGTGAGGCAATCTTTTTTCTTACGGAACTAAAGGGGCAGTTTAGTTGAAGATGAAATGACATAAATTTATTTATTAAATAGAGAGTTTTTAATAATAAATATCGAAAACACTCATAGTTATTTATCCGAAAGGTCATGGAGGAAGAAATGCAGAAAGTAATAAACATGATTAATCCGAGTTCGAAAGTGGCTGGTGTGTCATTACTTAAATTGAAAAAAACAAAATGGGAAAGGAATCACGGCTCCTTTCCCATTTTGTCAACAGCCCCCATAGGACTATTTTTTTATTTACCAATATTAAACCAACCTGGCATTGCTTGAATAACATTCCAAAGTTTTTCTGGAATATTAAGCTGGTCTAGTTTCGAAACATTCAACTCAGAAGCTATCTCGGCTTCACGTCCATTTGCGACCTTTTCTACCCAATCAGGGTTCATAATTAACGTATGCCCAATGGCAACTAACGGCAATCCTAATTCCATAGTTTTAAGAGCATCATCCGGTGTTATTATGGAACCAGCAGCCATCACAGGTACCTTACCGTTTGCTCTTTCAAGAATTAATTCAAGCCATGTTTTTTCATCTTGACTATCTACTGGCTTTGAAGACACATCAAATAATGAAGCATGTATATAATCCAAATCCTGTTCAACAAGGATATCAATTAATTCATATGTGTCTTTCATACGTAATCCGTCCACTTTGGAGGATTCTTCAGGTGAAAATCGGTATCCTAAAATGAATGGCTTTGTAGCATGTTTTTCAATGACATTTTTGATTTCTTCAATAATCGCCAATGGAAAACGCAAGCGATTTTCAAGTGATCCTCCCCATTGGTCCGTCCGTTGATTTGTCGCTGGCGACCAGAAATTCTGAATTAAAAATCCATGAGCCCCATGAATTTCGACGCCATCAAATCCAGCTTCAATCGCTCTTCTTGTTGTGTCGCCAAAAGCACGTATAATCGACAGGATTTCCGCATGTGATAGCTCTCTTGTTTCTACACTTGTTTGAAAAGCATCAACTTCGGGTTTCAATGCGCTCGCACTAACTGCATCCAATCCAGGTAAGGCTTTATTGCCTGCATGGAAAATCTGTAGTATCGCAGGAGATCCTCCACTTTTCGCTGCATCAGCTAATTTTCGTAAACTTGGAGTAAATTCATCATTGTATCCAGCAAATTCATTCGTAAAACCTTGCCCATTAGGAGTAACATGAGTACACCCTGTAATGACGAGTCCTACTCCATTCACTCTTTGTTTGTAATACTTTACTTCGTCATCCGAAATGGTAAGATCGTCATTACTTGACCAGGTTGTCATAGGTGCCATAACGATTCTATTCTTAATTGTTATTCCACTTCTGAATGTGGAGGATTCAAATAATCTACTGTATTTTTGATTCATTTCTTTAACCTCTCTATCGAATATTCTTCTAATGTTGAGTTAATCTGGACTACTATTATTACCATTCTGAGCCGTTACAACTATCCCTATTAGAAGTTCTACTTTAGTGTAATTGGTTAACGTAAGGGTAAGTCAAGCGTTAATTTTTATATGATTATATAAAGGATATTTGTTTTTGTTTCTCCTTTATGATATATTTTTAGTTACAGTAACTGTAACTAAAGGTGGGATAAGTAATGTTGTATTCAATGAAATATGTAGTGGAGAACTTAAATATATCTGCAAAGACACTTAGATTTTATGAAGAGCAAGGGATACTGCCAAATGTAACTCGTGATGAAAAAGGTCGTAGAGTTTATAGCGAACAACATATCGATTGGATTTCTTTTATTCGTTGTCTTAGAGAGACAGGAATGCCTCTTTCTAAAATAAAAGAATATAAGGAACTTTATGAAGTGGGAAATCCTACCTTCTTGCAAAGAGAAGAAATGTTAATACAGCATAAATTGGAAGTGCAAAAGAAAATTGAAGAAAGCTTAAAACACTTGGAAGTAATAAACTATAAAATAGCCATGTATGAACTTCAGAAAGAAGAGGTTAGGAAAAATCCTAATTATAACTTTAAATGTCATGGTCTGGAAAGTAATATTGTGAATTAATATACTTACGCTAACGGGTGCGTTAGCTGAAGATCGGAGCTGTCGCTAAGACAGCTTTTTTTTATGGAACTAACGGGGCAGGTTAGTTGAAGAACGTCATTTCCAATAAATCCATTATTTGTTAATATAGAGGTGACTAATGATTTGCGTTTGAAATAAAAATGAGGAGGAATACAATGAAACGAATGCCATTCGAACAACCAACCGACCATTATGATGAAAAGGTTTTTTCAATAGATGAACAACTTTGTGCATTACTAAAACAACGTAAGGAAATTTCAAACAATGATCCAGGTTTTCCACCTCATAAAAATATCTCAAATTGGGCGAAAAGGTTTGGACTGTACGAGGATTTGTTAAATTCGGTATTCGGTACATTGAGAAATGATGAAGAATTTAGACCACGTGTTGAACCAAAGGATTTTAGACGGCATTTACCCATCTTAAAATCAGTTGATAAAGGTGAATATATATATACGGTAACCTTTATTCGGCAATACCAGAATGCAAGCGTGGTTCATCTTAATATCGATTGGGATTCGACGAAGGATTCACCAGGCGATCGACATCCACACAATTTTTTCGAATTGTTTTTAGGAGAACAATATGATTGTCGATTGGATACTGGAAGTGGTTCAACAGGACAATTCGTACATAGTTTTATCGTATTTCCGCCGTTACCTGACGATATTTCAGGACTTAATTTAGTTTTTAGAGAATATAGCGTGCCTTTTGGAGACAAACCCACAGGTCTGGAGATTTCAATGCATTTGTAAGAGTTTCACTAAAGAGTGATTTACTTCATTATTAGGAGATGTTAGAAGCCTCCTTTTCTTAATGAACTAACGGGTGCGTTAGTTCTTTAAGGAACACAAAAATAATCAAATATTAAAGAATTTATAAGGGCATTAATTTATTAAACTTTATTTCAAAGCTACATAAAGGAGTACCTAGTTATTTAGCAGATGTTGCAGCAAGGACGATAGTATTTTTCCTACTCTAAATAATTGGGAAGTGAGTAAAAGATGTATTTAACTTTTTTGATATTGGTGGTTATTACGGGAATTGTCTCAATTGTTGATATTTTATTTGGATTAAAAGATCTTAACGAAGGAATAAAACTGTTTGTGAATTTGTCTAATGTTTTATTTATTGTTTCTTTGCTATTTTTTGTGAATAAAAGTGGAAAAAGCTATAAGCATAGAAGTTAACAAAAATAGTAAAAAAGACAGAAAAGGATTTTGGGGGATGTGCATTATTGTCTCTTTATTTCTTTTCTTTGTTTCCATAAAGGATTTCTTAATGAACTAACGGGTGCGTTAGCTGAAGATCGGTGCTATTGGTAATTATATATGCTTACGATGCTGATTAAGGAGTGAGATAAAATATTAAATTTACCAAAATTTTCAGAAGTAAAGATATTAAAACTATCTGTTCATGCATTGTTAATAGGTGTTTTATTAACTTTAGTTAGTTTAATTGTTAATGATGTTATTTCAATTGTTTTTCATGAAAGAGTTACATTGAATTTATTTTTTATTAATTTAATTATGGTTTTGTGGGTTTTGTGGGCAATGCAAAATACAAAATATCAAAAACAATGAACTTGAGTTTAGTAAATAAAGTGTTTTTTATTCAGCTAACAGGTGCGTGTGTGGCCGAGCCTAGGTCGTATCATATAGCGGGTGGGATTCCCGTCGAGTAAGAACTAGCCATTCGCTCGTAGCGAGTCT
>NZ_JAOPHO010000102.1:0-9229 GCF_033141925.1 Peribacillus sp. CSMR9 | reverse complement strand
AACTACAAAGTGAAACCTCATCCAAGTTCTGTACAGAAGTTTCAAAGGAAACTTCGACAACTGACAAAGCGAAATTGGAATGTTCCACTAGACTACCGACTATTGAAATTGAACCAAGTAATAGTTGGATGGGTAAACTACTTCAGAGTGGCAAACATGAAAAAAACGACGGAACGAATAGACACAAAGCTTCGCTCTAGAATTAGGGTCATCATATGGAAACAATGGAAAGTAGCGAAGAAACAAATTAAATCGCTTATTCAACTAGGAATTCCGGAGGAAGAAGCGAAAGGATTAACCTACTGTCGAAAAGGTTACCGATTCATAGGAGTATCCAAAGTCGTCCAAAGAGCAATCTCAAACAAAAGACTAAAGCAGAGGGGAGTCCCCTCTGCTTTAGAACATTATCTAAAAGTACACACTGTGATATAAATTGAAACGCCGTATACGCGAACCGTACGTACGGTGTTGTGAGAGGGGCGAAAATAAACTTATTTTCCCCCTACTCGATTATGCAACTATAGGAGGAGTTTAGTTTGAATAAGATACAAATAATATTATGGTAAAATATAGATAAAAAGGTTTTGAAAAGGGGATATTTAATTGGAATTCTTAGTGTTCATTATGTTCTTTATCATTATTATTATTCTTACACTCTTTATAAATAAATTTCTAACGAAATGGCTTGGTGTAGAAAAGAAAGAAAAGATATCAGAAACTTCTGGTAAGAATATTGACCGATGGGGAAGAGGTCTAATCCTATTAACTTTTTTATGTACTCTTCCCTATGCAATAGAAGAGGACAAAAATGTTATGTGGTATATGTGCTTTTTTATTGTATCATTCGGTTTTCAGTCGTTTATGGAGTGGAAGTACCTGAAAACCTCAAAACAATATGTCATTACACTTACTTACCTATTGATAGCTTTAGTTATCATGTATAATGTTGATTATTTTATTTACCGAATCTAGCTATTGTGAAAAAGGGGTTGCTGCGGCAATCCCTTTTCTTATAGAACTAAAGGGGCAGGTTAGTTCAATAAAATTATTTTATTTATTTTGGTAAATAAAGGCATCGATGATATAAAATGTAATATATCAGAAGCAGACTTTTGGGGTAGGTGTAAAAAGTGAAATTAAAAATATTGTTGGTTGTAGTTTCATTTATTCTTATATTACTTTTAATACTCCGGGGATAAGTGAAATGTGGTCTTCATCGGGTGTTTTTGGTTATTAATTATGATTTTTTTCTTCTACATAAAGAAAAAAGATTGAATTTCTTGTTCAACTAAAGGGTGCGTTAGCTGAAGATCGGAGCTGTCTTTAAGGCAGTTTTTTCTTATGGGGGTGCCGCCAAAAAGGTCGGGCAAATACTGCCCGACCTTTCAACTATACCCCACGATATAGTTAATGGGATATTTATAATACGAAACTATAAAAATATCATTCCTCAATATGTATAGTTTTACTTTGCAAATAAATGGTTGCCTATTCTAATGACTGTTTCCCTTGTGAAAATCCATTCATCTGTTGCCGAGAACGGATTATAATAATAAACAGAACCATGAGTAGGATCCCAACCTTGTAATGCATCAATAACAGCTCGATATGAATGGCTATTTGGGGTCAAATAATATTGCCCATCATGTACAGCTGTAAAAGCATTTGTCTGGAAAATAACATCGTAAGTATTTTTAGGAAAACCTGGCGTTGACATTCGGTTCAAAATTACTGCAGCGACAGCTACTTTTCCTTCATAAGTTTCTCCTCGAGCTTCTCCATAAACAACCCTGGCCATCATTTCAATACTATTTAATTTTTGTTGTGTTTGGAATCCAAAAACCCCATCTGGTAATATTCCAGAATCTAGTTGAAGTTGTTTAACTGCATGATCAGTAATTGCACCATAATACCCTGTTGGTTGCCTATTAAAGTAACCCATTTTCTTTAAATTTTCTTGTAAGTCATAAACTGCTTGTCCTTGACTTCCATTGTGTAAAATTTCTTGAGCAAAGATTGAATTTGGTATAAAAAACATGAAACAAATAAAAACAACAAACGACATTTTTTTAACATTTAACATCAAATAATACCACATCCTTCGATTCATTTTCCTACTATTCTACTTTATCATACAAGAAAAATAGATTTATCTTACATTATTCCTATTTTAAACCAAAAATTAAAGAAAATTTCAGACGAATTTGTCTGTTTATTGGGGTACCGCCTATCGCCATCAAGCTAAGAAAAAGGATTATACCCATAACGAAAAAATAAGCTATTCTTTGGTGTAAATGCTGCTGAAGATAGCTTTTTTCGTTTTAGGGTATAAGAAATTTTAACTAATGGGCATGCGGCAAGACCCCTTATGGAACTATCGGGGCAGGTTAGTTCAATAAAGAGATATGAATCAATAACTAACAATGTATAATTAATGTCTCAACAAATATTATATTTTTAGGAAGTGATTTCAATGGGTAATGTTATTTGAAGAAGACAGTGATTATTACAAGTTAGCACCATTAACTGATGAGATGGTTAAAAAAGCAGAAGAAAAACTGAAAATAAAATTACCACAATCGTACATAAATATCCTCAAAGATCAAAACGGGGGATATATAAAATTTAACTCGTATCCTACTGACGTTCCAACATCGTGGGCTGATGACCATATTAACATTGACCATATTTTAGGCATAGGTCTAGAAAACGGTATATTAAAAAGCGAATATTTTATAGAAGAATGGGAAATGCCTGAAGGGTTGGTTTTGTTTAATGGTGATGGCCATACTTGGATTGCTTTTGACTATCGCCATGTTTTTTCTGAACCTCCGATTGTTTATATAGATAATGAAGAAGAAAAGATTATAAAAATAGCGAACCACTTTGATGAATTTTTAGAAGGTCTATATACGGAAGAATCCGAACCGTTTGATGAGATTGAACTTCAGATGGAGGGATATAGCAAAGAGGAATTTGAAACCCTTATACAACAAGATAATGTAGAGGAAATAAGTAGTGTAATTACATATCTGTCGCAATTTGAGTCTGATGTAGATTGGTTAAGTAAACAATTTATGAAATTGAGTAAACATCCTGATAAATACTTAAGAAGTGATATCGCTAACACTGTATGGAATTTTTTAACTTATCGATTAGATAATGAAATAATCCAAGAATTTATTGAGGTTTTCAAAAATGATACCGATATTGATGTACGAATGTACGCTGAGATGATTATCGAAAAACTTAACTATTCATATGAAGATTTGAAAAGGGATTTGGGTTTTGATAATAGAGTCAGTTTTTCTTTTCAAGACCACATTTATCACATTAATGAACATTCTAACCAATGGCATCTCTCAGATTATGAATTCGATTTACAATCGTTTAGTACAACGGAAGAGCTACTACAACAGGCAACATTGGATGGAAAGTCTTTAGAGGAAATATGGGTTAATGCGAAAATATTATAGTACTTGCTATGCAACTAACGGGTGCTTTAGCTGAAAATCGGAGCTGTCTTTAAGGCAGCTCTTTTTATGGAACTAACGGGGCAGGTTAGTTCAATAAGGTGGAAATATTTTCAGGTATGAAATAGAATTTTTTTCGCTTATGCTGAAAAAAATGTGATAATAGGCGGAAAGAAGTGAATTTATGGATAAAAAATCGTTTATAACAATATTTATTATCTATGTTGTTTTGGACTCTATGAAAGATGTAGAAATATCGAATATGTGGATACTTAACCAATTAATTAAATTAATTGTCTGTTTCACAGTGTTTTATATTTTTGCATTTATTTGGAACTTTATTACTAAAGAAAAATTTTAAAAGATTAAATCATTTACCTAATATGCATAAGGCGACAATGAGCTAACGGGTGCTTTACTTAATAAGGGAGGTTGCTGAAGCAACCTTTTTGTTATGGAACTAAAGGGGCAGTTTTGGCATATTTTTAGGTAAAAATAGGGAGTTTAATATGAAAAATTTTAAAGCTTTTTTGTACTTTTTTGTCTTGTCTGGAGTATTCGGTTTGACTAGCATTTATGTTCGAGAAAACTTCAACAAACCCTTCAGTTCTTTAGATACAGCTGATATTATTAGAGCCATTATGGCTGGATTAGTTGAAGTGGTATGTATTTTCTTGGTTTATGATACTTTTTCTAGATTTAAGGAAATATCAAAAGTTAAAAAAAATATTTTGATTTTTGTTGGGATTTTTTCCTCTATTTTTTACTTCCTATACCTAGTTGGGGTCTATCTCCAATAGAAGAATGACTTTTCAACTAACGGATGCTTAGCTTCACAATAAAATGGCATCGAAAGGAATTTTTATGGTATTCGGTGGGTTCATTCTCTTTTTAATAGGTATTGTTTCTTTTATATCGCTATTGGTTTATGGTTATAAAGAATTTAAGGCAGATGAGTCTAAAACATCAAAAAAAGTGATCTTTTTAATTTTAGGAATACTTGATACCTTTTTCGGTACAGGTGGTGAATTAGCAGGACTTGCTTTAATATTATCACTTGCAGCTATCCTTATTGGTCTTGTGATTATGGGGGTATTTCATTAATACATTAATGCGAAAGTTTGTGAAATATTGTACTTAAACAAACGGGTGCTTTACTTCCATAAAGGAGTTGCTTTTGCAGCTCTTTTTTTATGGAGCAAAGGGGCAGGATAGTTCAAGAGTGCTGTTTGATCTTTGTTCAGCAATAGGGCCATTTGTGGAAAATCAGCAGAAACTTTTGAGATCTTAATCAAAATAGTAATTAATCTATCGTGGTTGTAAAATAAGGGTAAGAATAGTTCTGGGGGGGATTTATATCAATTATAATGCTATTAATCTAAGCGAGAAACTGTCCAAATTCAGTGAACACTGGTCGCCCAAAGTAATTGGTGAAATGAATGACTATCAGTTTAAGTTAGTTAAGATTCTGGGGAATTTTGTATGGCACGATCATAAAGACACCGATGAGGTATTCATCGTGATAGACGGCGAGATGTCCATCGCATTCCGCGATGGAGAGGTTAAACTTTCCAAAGGAGAAATGTATGTGATACCAAAAGGTGTGGAGCATAAGCCTTATGCTGAAAAGGAATGCCATATAATGCTGGTAGAGCCTAAAGGTGTAGTCAACACTGGTGAAACTAATTCCAAACTAACTACTGAAAATAATATATGGATTTAAACCAAGGATCAACATATAAAAGGAAGTTACATAGTTACATATTTTACAATCGGGCGCGATTCTTTAATAAGAATCGCTTTTATTATAGAACTAACGGGTGCTTTACTTCATTATCAGGAGCTGATCAGCAGCTCCTTTTCTTATGCAACTATCGGGGCAGGATAGTTGAAGAGTGCTGTTATTCAACAATTGGGCCATTTAATTGAATACGTGTATATTTGAAATAAAGCTGCACTGCTTTGAAAAAACTCTGTATATAAGCGTGTGTTTGTTGAACAAGAAGTAAAAGGGTGATACAACATGACTAATATGTATCACCCCTTTTTGTAACTTTGTATGATTTTAGGTCTTGAAAAATTTCAAACCAACATAAAAATCGGTATTATTTCTCTCTAATCTGCTCCGTTAGACGGTAGGTTATTACCCAATACAAAAGGGCCAAAGCGCTGACAGAGGCACCAAATAGACATACTCCGATCCATCCATAGTTTGCGTATATATTGGTTGAAACAATTGAACCCATGGCACTGCCGATGGAATAAAAAGTCATGTAAGCAGCAGTAAGTCGGCTTCTCGCCTCAGGACGCACTGTGAAAATCATACTCTGATTGGTGACATGTACTGCTTGCACAGCCAGGTCAAGAAAGATAACGCCAATGACTAATGCGATCAGTGAGTGTTCGGTGAAGCTGATTAGGAACCATGATGCTAGCAATAAAACTAGGGCTATGCAGGTTGTTCGCTGCCCTAAACCTCGATCAGCCAGACCCCCAGCACGAGCAGCAGCTAATGCTCCGGCAACTCCAGCAAGACCAAACGCTCCAATAGCGGTATGTGAAAGAGAGTATGGTGGAGCACTGAGAGGAAGCACCAGCGAAGTCCACAATGTACTAAACGCGGTAAAAATCAGCAGAGCCAGTACTCCGCGGATGCGTAGGATTCGTTCTTGCATGAACAATGTGAGCACCGAACGAAGCAGCTGCGGATAGGATAGTGACTCTCTTTCGCTTTCATCACGCGGGAGGACTCGGAACAACACGCCAGTCATGATGAGCATCATGGCGGCAGAAACTAGATAGACCGAACGCCAACCGGCGAGATCGGTTAGTACACCAGCGAATGTTCGTGCGAGCAGAATGCCGATCACGACTCCACTTTGCACCAAGCCGACTATACGTCCACGCTCGGCTGGGGCAGCCAAAGTCGATGCGAACGCTACGAGCACCTGAGTCACCACAGCAAGCAGTCCGACCGCAGCTAACCCCGTGAAAAGCACTGTGATGATGGGGGCAATGCCAACCACGATCAGAGACAACACGGATAAAAGCATCTGACCGATGATTAGCCGACGTCGATTCAGTAGATCACCGAGCGGTACCAGCAGTAGCAGTCCTAGCGCGTAACAAAGCTGAGTAATGGTAATGACAATGCCGATGGATGAATGGGCGATACCGAACTCGGTCGCCAGTGAGTCTAGCAACGGTTGTGCATAGTATATGTTGGCGACAGCCATCCCACAGGCTGTTGCAAACAATAGTGCCATATAGCGAGTCATGGTTGATCCGGATACTATTTGTAACTGATCTGTTTTCGTATCATGATCTTCAACTTTAATTGTTGTTTTTTCTTTAACCTTCACCTTTACCATTACTTACATCCCCTTTTTGTACTTAACAGTATAATATATCGTTCGGTATAAAATGATTCCTAATAAAGGATAACCAACAAAACGTTTTGATGTCAAGTAAGTTATGCAGTTATTTGAATGCTGTCCTTGAAAGTATCATCACAATTTGACAATAGGACTTTAATTAAATAAGATTATAATATACCGATTGGTAATTAAAAGGAGGATTAATTATCCATGAATCAAATACCGGGGAATAACGAATTAACTGAATTATCTGGGGGCGATTCACCATCTCCAAAATTCCTACAGACAAACGAACAGATTATAAAAAGCTTCTTTGAAGTTGTCAGATCAGGTTGCAATTCCGAACAAGCTAAGTTTTTTATGGCGAAAGAGGTAAGAGCACATCAAGTGAATTCAGAAAGCATGGTGACAATTAAAAGGTCACCTGAGAATTATGCTGATCATATAAGAGAAATGATAGATTCATGGGGGGAATTTAAAATTGAAATTCAAGAATTAATTTCTCAAAATCAAAAAGTTCATGTCAGATGGAAGCAGACAGGAATGCATATTGGAGAGTATGAGGGTTATCTGCCTACAAATAAAGAGGTTATTGAAATAGGTAGTGCCGTATACCGATTAGAAGAACGAAAAATAGTGGAATACTGGATTCAAGTGGACAGATTCGGAATCATTGAGCAAATAAAAAAGAATCAAGAACAAGATTAATTATCTAGTGAAGAAATTTTGTTTTTTGAAATGAGGGATTTATTATGGTTCGACAACGTGAATTTGATGAGGAAAAAGCGTTGGATGATGCTATGTTGCTTTTTTGGGAGAAGGGGTACAAGGCTACTTCACTAAGCGATTTGACTGCCAAAATGGGGATACAACGACCAAGCTTATACTCAGCTTTTGGAGACAAAGAGAAATTGTTTGAGTCTGCATTACGCAAATATACAAAGCTACATGCTTCCCATATTCGAACAAAACTTCAAAACAATCTATCTGTAAAGGAAGCATTTCACACATTTTTTGATGATTTGGTGGAAGAGGAATATAAAGAAAGTCCGAACAAGGGATGTTTTTGCATTAATACAATGGTGGAACTTGCCCCTCACGATGAAAAATTCGAAATCCTTACAAGGGAGCATCAGATGTATCTTTCGATCATATTTCAAGAAACGATTGTCCGAGGTATTCGCTCAGGTGAGCTCGAAAGCAGCCTTAATGCTAAAGTTTTAGCACAGACACTAGTCGTTTCATTAATCGGACTTACCGTGTTAATGAAATCTCGTCCAGAGCGTTCATTTGTAGATAATTCTGTAGCGATGATATTATCATTATTAAAATAAATTTATCAAAATTCCAGTTTTATCAATCATGTCAGTCTCTGTGAATAAATGGGGTTTGTATAAAGCCCAATCTATAAAATCGATTGCAGCTGTAATGCTAATTTTTATTAACTAAGTTACGGCAAGTTTTTTAATAAAAGAATGATTCATTAATTATATTAAAAGCGTATTTTGATCAATCTTTTTTCAAAACACGCTTTTTCTTTTTGTTCGTTTATCAAGGTTATTAGTATCAATTTGATCAAACTTTATTTAAAGTAACAATACCATTGAGTTTTCACATTAGTTAACAGCGATACTAACTAATATTAGAAAGGTATTCTTCAATTAAAGGGAGCGATTCTTGAAGAAGTAAAAAAAGTCGATTCCTTAACGTTGAACTAACGGGTGCGATTCTTCATGAAGAAGGATTGCTTTTTCTTATGCAGCTAAAGGATCAGGTTAGTAGAATAAGGTTTTTGGAACTTTTTAAAGTAATATCCTCTAAAAATAAGGGGGAGGGCGATAAAATGTGGTGTGTTTTTATTGGTATAACACTTCTTCTTTTGGTAATTGCAGGATGTCAATCAAATAATATTGAGGAAGTAGAACGTATTTATCGTTTAAATTTATTCCCCCATGGCAAAAATGTTTTAAAAAAGAGGTGATTTATTATAGCTACTATTAAAGTTAATGATAATGGTTCATTACGTGTATCAGGGAATGTAGAGCTAGTCGATGGTGAAGGGAATAAAATTGAAACAAAAGAAGCCTTTTCCCTATGCAGATGTGGACTTTCCGATAATAAACCTTTTTGTGACGGATCCCACAAAAGTAATTTCGAAAGCGTAGTTAGGGCAGAATAAAGCTAGTGGGACAGAAGCTTTAGGGCACCCTTTTGGGAAATCGAACCCAAAAAGCCGCCCGATTCATTTTTCTTTTACGAAAGAGTATGTTATTTAACTATCGGGTGCTTGTGCGGCCGAGCCTAGGTCGTATCATATAGCGGGTGGGATTCCCGTCGAGTAAGAACTAGCCATTCGCTCGTAGCGAGTCTTGGAGGGCT
>NZ_JAOPHO010000101.1:0-9277 GCF_033141925.1 Peribacillus sp. CSMR9 | reverse complement strand
CGCGGAAAGCGAGTGCCCTACGTTCCAATCAACGGCCAAATTGTACAACTCATAAAAAATAGACAAACTCGATTTTCATCGAGTTTGTCTACAGTCTGAAGCAAACCATATGTAGGTTTGCTTCTTTTCTTAGATAATGGAACTTACTTCTTCAAATGATAGGGAACTGTCGCAACAACTACATTTCTTCTATAAAGCAAGTAGGCCTTAATCAGTAAACTTGATTGGTTATGAAGAATATTGTGCCAGCCTTTCTTCGGAATAAATTGCGGGATTATTACCGTAACTTTATAGTTGGATTCACTCGCTTTATGTTCAACTGTATCCACAAATTTAGTTAATGGCTGTATGATACTCCTGTAATAAGAGTTTAGTGTGACGAGTCTAACATCTGGCTGCCACTTTTTCCACTTTTCTTCAAATTTCTTTTCATCTTCTCTTTCAAAAGCAACATAAACGGCAATGACCTGATGTGCTGATAGAGATTTAGCATAATTTAAAGAGTTCTCAACCACATGAGTTATACCGGCCACAGGCACAATAATGATATTCCCTTCTATTGGCAAGATGGGCTCACAAGTTGTAATCCTTAGCTGGTCTCCGACTGCTTCATAATGCTTCCTAATTCGATGAAAAATTAAAATGATGATAGGTAAAAAAATCAAAACAGGCCAAACCTGAGTAAATTTGGTTAAAAAGAATATCATCGTGACGATAAAACTAATAGTGGCACCAATTGAATTAATGGTTAATTTCATGATCCAGCCTTTTGGCTTTTCGCGTATCCATTTGACAATCATCCCGGTCTGGGAAAACGTAAATGGAATAAATACCCCTACCGCATAAAGTGGAATAAGATTTTCTGTATGTCCCCCAAATGCGACTATTAAGATGATGGATGCAAGTCCTAGTATGATAATTCCATTGGAATATCCTAATCGGTCCCCTCTAATCGTAAACGCCCTTGGTATGAATTTATCTTTTGCAAGATTCACCGCAAGCAAGGGGAAAGCGGAATAGCCAGTATTGGCAGCAAGAATCAAGATCAATGCAGTCGTACCTTGAATGAAGAAATACATGAAATTCCGACCAAAGATCTCTTCAGCAATCTGCGAGACGACCGTTACCTCTGCGCTAGGAACAATGCTTAAATAGTAGGCTAAGAATACGATTCCCGTAAATAATACAGCCAGTAAGGAACCCATAGCTATTAAAGTTTTTGCAGCATTATTCGGAGCTGGGTCTTTAAAGTTCGGAATCGCATTGGAAATCGCTTCGACTCCTGTCAATGCGGAGCTTCCTGATGCAAATGCTCTTAGCAGTATGAATAAACTGATGCCCGCTACTGGAGTCCCGATTGGCGCGTGTAATTCCGGTGAGACTCCTCCTGTCAGGATTTTGTAAATTCCTACACCAATCAAGATGAACAATGCTAAAACGAATAGATACACCGGATAGGCCAAAACAGAGGCCGACTCCGTAACCCCTCTTAGATTAAGGATGGTAAGCAGAAATACAAAAATGATGGCTATGCCTACATTATATGCATGAAGGCTGGGAAAGGCGGACGTGATGGCATCCGTACCTGCAGAAACACTTACAGCTACAGTTAAAATATAATCGACCAATAAGGATCCTCCAGCTATCAACCCTGGATTGATACCTAAATTGTTTTTTGAAACCACATAGGCTCCCCCGCCATGAGGATAAGCAAAAATGATTTGTCTATAGGACAAGATCAATGCAGCCAACAGTAACAATACTCCGATGGCGATGGGTATGGAATACCAGAATGCCGCAGCACCGACCGTGATCAGAACGATTAATATTTGCTCCGGTCCATAAGCAACCGAAGACAAAGCATCAGAAGATAATATCGCCAAAGCCTTGGTTTTGTTAAGCTTTTGATCACCTAGTGCATTTGATTTTAAAGGTCTCCCGATCAAAAACCTCTTTATAGAAGATAACATCAAGAATTCACCACCATTTTTAAGTTATAAGTTTATGTTACCCAGCTATAGAAAAAACAAAAAAAATGGTAAAATGCCCACAAGTCATAAAACTAAATAGACCTGTAGACATCCACTTTTTTGTCTAACAAGCTCCACCTTCCCTCTCATATAACGCTTACGAGGTTAGCTGTCGGATTCGGACCTAAGAGTAGCCCTACCTTGAAAGGATTCACCCCTTGGATTGTTAAAATAATCCCATAACGGGTCCCCCGTACCATAAGGTTTAAGCGATTTAGAAATACGAAACTGTTGATTATCATACTCCCGTGAAATGGAAAAGTAAATGAAAATTTTGCACAGTAAAATAATAATTTATTTTAAGTGAGGCTTTGTTCTGACGTATATAACATAAGTCATCCAAGTGCATGATTCGAAGGTAGGAAAAAGGTGAATAACTTGTTAAAAAAGAGAAACTTCCCAATCAATTTTTAAGAAATGAAAGAACAAAAACGGTGGGTCCTTAAAAGGGAAAATTACCGAATTACGAAACTGTTTAAATCTCTAATTTATTAACGGTTCACCTTTCTTATTAAAAGGATCTGCCCCCGCTTGGATAGGTTTGCAATATATAAACTCCACGCTGAAAATCAAAAATTCTCTTCTTGAAATCCACTTTGATTTCCATCCAAAGGGGCATTCTTTGATTCTAATCAGTTCCTTCCTTCTTGAATTGTTCCCAAATTGCTTTTTTTAAAGACAAAGTATTTCTGGCCAATATAGTTCAGTACTGTATAAAAGATTGTTCCGATAAGTACAGCCACATTTTGCTGAATGGAAAAATGAACGGATGCTTCCAAGGATTCTGCAATGGCTTGTCCTAAAGAATAAGCCGCGGAATAACAAATCAGGATGACGCAAAAGAAACGGGCAACCCCTCTCCGCCAATCTATATCGCTTCTAAAAGTAAAAGTCCTGTTCAACAGAAAACTCGTTACTGCTCCCATACCATTGCCGAAAAAGGTAGAGATCCAGTAAGATAATTCAAGAACATTCATGAGAAAAAGCATGATGGAAAGTCCAACCCCTGTATTGACCATTCCAACCAATAAAAAGCGGATAAAGGAGTTAGTGTGTTTTAGATAGTTTTTCAATACTTGTCCGTTCATTATCTAGTTGCTCCCGTTTATTTAAATCGAGCGGATTAAATAAATCCAGATCCACAATATATTTAGGCCGGCGTTTGGATTCATTATAGATTTTACCGATATATTCCCCAATCAAGCCGACAGCAATCAACTGGAGTCCGCCGATCAACCAGATGGAGGTAATTAATGAGGTCCAACCAGTTTCGGTCTGCCCAAAAAACTTTAACCATAAAAAGTATGACCCAAAAAGTAAGCTAATGAAAAAGGAAAGACATCCTAGCCATAATACAAGCCGGATCGGTGTTACTGAAAAGGAAGTAATGCCATCAAGAGCAAAAGCAACCATCTTCTTAAATGGATATTTCGTTTCCCCTGCCAATCTTTCTTTGCGGTCATAATAAACAGAGTCCGTCTTAAACCCAATAAGCGGGACGATTCCCCGTAAAAAAAGATTCGTTTCTTCAAATCGTTCCAACTCCACGATCGCCCTTTTGCTCATTAGCCGGAAATCTGCATGATTATAGACAAGGTTGACCCCCATTTTGTTCATCATTTTATAAAAGCCAGTTGCAGATGTTCGTTTAAAAAATGAATCAAGGTCCCTTTTTTGGCGGACGCCATATACAATTTCACATCCTTCAGTGAATTTCCGAATGAATTCAGGGATGACTTGAATATCATCTTGTAAATCTGCATCAATTGAAATCACACAATCCGAGGCTTCCTTGGCTGTAAACAATCCGGCAAGGAGTGCATTTTGGTGGCCTGCATTCCGTGAAAGCTTTAGTCCACGAACATATTCATTGTTAATCGTTTCCTTATATATGATCTTCCATGTTTGATCTTTACTTCCATCATCAACCAATAGAATTTTACTTTGACCAGACACAACATTTTCTTCGACTAAACCCCTCACCAATCCACAAAGCTGGGAAATGGTATCCTGCAAAACACTTTCTTCGTTATAACAAGGTACAACAATCGTCACTATCGGTGAATTCACAATATCCCCCCCTTTTCAAATGACTCTGTATAAATGAATTTTCCAAACGGTCCCTTTCTTTGTGAAAATCCTATCCAGTTCCAACCCGTTTTCCTTCGCGTTGTTGATTGGTACGGCAGAAAATATATACTTGCCGCCTAATCCTTTAAACGCATCTACATTAATCTCCAAATTATCCAACTCTTTCTTCGAGCCTTTTTTGAACATATAATGCTTACCAAGCTCATCGGCAAATAGGTAACAACGTCCTCCCCATTCATCAAAGTAGATTCTGATGTTTTTATTCTTTGCCAATTCGTTTTCAATTATTTGACGAAATTGATGTTTGTATGTAAGCGGATAGAAATTGTTATAGCTATCGAGCGTGTAAAACCCATTAAATTGGGCGATAGCAGGATGTAGACCGATGCTTGCAACCCGATATTCTTCCTGTGGGAGGCCAATATGCTCTTCTATATCCTGAAAAAGGCTTTCTGCATAGAACTCTTTAAAAGATGGTTTTTTATTGTTAGTGATTTCTTCATTGAAACCCATTAAAACCATGATTTGAACGGCAATGAAGATTAAAAGGGTTTTCTTAGCAAATTCACTGTGTTCCCAGATGATTTTTATGGCGAGGGCAAACCCCAAGTAAATCACCATCGGCCTTAAAAAGTGAAATCTGGCAAAATTAAAAGTATCCAAGGTATGGAACCTTTCTGTTAAAGGAAGCCAGCCTTTATAAAACCAAAATGCATACCATGCGGAGAGCATAAAATTCAAACCGAACAAAAAAACAAAAACCCTTTCCTGTCTCCACAGTTTTTTGATCAAAATAATATAAAGGGCAAAAGCTGTAATCGGCAGGATGATAAGCGCATGTACAGTCATGACATGCGTATGTCCAAGAACGAAATTTTTGAAAGTAAGCTTAATGACCCACTCGAGCGGTAGCCTTGCGTGAAAATATTCATCCCTGCTGTTTGGCTCCGAATCAAAAATGAAAGAAGCAATCAAACGATACTCCACAAGACCAAAAATGAAGGTCATATAAACGATTGAAAGAAAAAACCTTAAATTCCAACCTTTTCTCCTAATCACATCCGTTATCCAAAGAAGGCCCATTGCAACCAGGAAAAAGAAAAAGCCAAGTACGATGCTTGAATATAGAGGTAAAAGTGTAAGGACCAAATAATTCTTCCACGAGTGGTCCTTGTTGCGGATATTCAAAAAAGCCCAAAGGGCTAGCGGCATCCCAAGCGTGCTGAGCATTCCCGATGGCCAAAATGGAGTAAGGGCAAAGGCTAAGGATGTTCCAACCCTAATCCATCCCGATTGGCGCCCTGTAATGAAATGTTTTTTTAATAGGATATACATACCAAAGAAAGCAATAAATCTTGTTAATGCCTGGCTTATTGCATATGCAACCATTGTCGGAAAAAGGGCATGCAGCCACACGATAATACTGAATTCACTGCCAAACGCATTTCGGGGCAGCCCATTCATAATCTGTGGAATTTTGGCGTTTATTGAACCAAATAACTCACCGCTTTCTGAAAGCACTTTATACCAGGCAAGGTTGGAATCCAAATTATCATGTACACGAATATGTGCATTTTCTCCAAGGATGAGTAGAGGAGAGAGATATAAAATTATGACGAGTAAAGCAAAAAGGATTTGTTTTCGCTCTTGATTTTCAATTGGCAAAATATACACCTCTTGACGAAATTCATATATCCATAATATTTGCTTCAATGGTAAATCTATTCTTTTTTAGGGATTTATTTTCACCTTTTTTTGATATAGGTCAACCAATGACTACATAAAATGAAGGGTAGAACAAAAAGCGGAATAAAAGAACCTTAAAAAGGGGCTAGGCTATGATAAAGAAAGCCGTAATTCCAGCAGCCGGTTTAGGAACACGATTTTTACCTGCTACAAAAGCTCAACCAAAGGAAATGCTGCCGATTGTCGATAAGCCGACCATTCAATATATTATCGAGGAAGCGGTACAATCAGGGATTACAGATATTATCATCGTTACGGGGAAAAACAAACGTGCCATTGAAGATCATTTCGATAAATCCATAGAGCTTGAAATGTTACTACAAAAGAAAGGACAAAATGATCTACTTACAATCGTGGAGAACATTTCCAATATGGTGGATATTCACTATGTAAGACAAAAGGAACCATTAGGTCTGGGGCATGCAGTTCTATGTGCCAAAACTTTTATCGGAGACGAACCTTTTGCCGTCCTATTAGGTGATGATATCGTGGATAGTCGTGTCCCAGCCTTGAAACAGCTAATGGAACGGTATAACAAGGTTCGAGCGAGCATTATCGGGTGTAAGGAAGTGTCACCTGCCGCTGTCTCAAAGTATGGGATTGTAAATTTCCAAGAACAATATGAGGATTTATTTCTGGTACGAAACTTAGTGGAAAAGCCAAAAGTTGAGGAGGCTCCATCAACACAGGCTATTATTGGCCGATATATTTTATCTCCTGCCATTTTTGAAACCCTTGAAACCGTACAGCCCGATTGTAAGGGGGAAATCCAGCTTACCGAAGCTTTAGACCTTTTGCTGGAAAAGGAACCAATATATTCGTACATCATCGAGGGAAATCGATATGACGTCGGGGATAAATTCGGCTTTCTTCAAGCTTCAATAGATTTCGCCTTGAAACGACCTGAACTTCGTGATCAGCTAATATCTTATTTAAGACTGTTGTTTCCTTAATAAGGTTCATAAAAGCCTATGCCCAATTACCAAGATGTGATTGGGTTATTTTCATAACTTCTTGAGTTTGGTCAGCTCCAGATACATTGTAATATGACCCCAATAACATGTTCCCGTACCAAAAGCTTAAGATCTATGAATATGAAACTGTTTATTAATGGCACATCAAGTGAAAATTTTGAACAGAAAAAGAATAATTTATTGTTAGTGAGGTTATGTTGATAAGGTATATCAAACATATGAGATCCAGAAAGGATTGCAGAGAATCACATGAATAAAAAAAATAATCCGATAATATCCGATGAATTTTTAGATAGTGTAGTTAAGGAAATCAATGACCTATTTGGTGGACCCATTAATGAAAAAAATGATCGTTTCCAGCATGGGGACGATCAAGAAAGAAGTTGAATCCTCCTTATCCACAACAAGGAGTTTCCTCTACCGGGAAATTACCCCACATCTTCTGAATCTAGTCTCAAAAAAACTCTGGCCGTTTTTATCCAGAGTTTTTTTTTATGGCTAAATGCAGGCTGACTCCCCTTCTTTTCCTATATATAGCCGTATCATAAGAAATTTAAATGTTCATTATAACTTGTCCAAACAGATTTAGCTTATCCTCATAGAATGAATATATGTAACTATTTAAAAGAAAGGGGTCAAACAACATTGAGCCACACTGATGATGGCTTCCGCAATTCTCAAAAAGTGCCAAAGGGAAGGCTGATTTCCGGACATACAAAGGAGTTTCAAAAAGATGCCCTTGGCTTTCTTACCCGATTGGCCAAGGAATATGGGGAGGTCGCAAAATTCCGTTTTGGACCATTCCAAAATGTTTACCTCGTTTCCAACCCTGATTTAATAAAACAAATACTAGTAACAAAACAAAAATCCTTCGTCAAATCAAAGGACCTCAAAGCTTTAAAACCACTTATTGGTGAAGGTCTGCTTACAAGTGAAAAGGACTTTCATATGCGCCAGAGAAGGCTTATTCAGCCCTCTTTCAAAAAGAATCATATTAGCCATTATGCCAAGGATATGATTGATATCACAATGGCTTATATATCAACTTGGGAACATAATGATGAACGGATAATTACAAAGGATATGATGGAAATCACTCTGGGGATAGTCAGCAAGACCATGTTCAGCATAGAATTCACGGATGGCTCTGAAATTGTAGGGAAATCGCTGGACACTGTATTAAAAGCTGCAGTCAAAAGGATGAGATCGATTTTCCGTTTGCCATTATGGGTACCAACTAAAATCAACCGTGAATATAAAAAGGCGATAAAAAGCCTTGATAAAGTGATTTACGAAATTATTGAAAAACGGAAGACCGACACAGTAAAACATGAAGACATGCTTGGAATCCTGATGGATGCACGTGATGCCGAAGACGGATTAGGAATGACAAACCATCATTTACGTGATGAGTTAATGACCATTTTTCTTGCAGGTCATGAAACGACAGCAAATGCTCTTTCTTGGGCACTGTACGCACTTTCAATGAATCCTGAAATTCAATCTAAGCTTTTCTGTGAAGTGGATAGCATAATTGGTCGTAGGACACCCAGCCCTGACGATTTCATGAAATTACCATACACTCAAAATATCATACAAGAAACACTTCGAATGTACCCGCCAAGTTTTATGATATCCCGGGATGTGGAGGAGGATGTCGTTATAGGAGGATATCACTTTAAAAAAGGCGATATGATTATAATAAGTTCTTATGTGATGCAGCATGATCCAAAGTATTTTGAACAACCGGATTCTTTTATTCCTGAGCGATTTGAAAACAACTTTTTGAAAAACCTGCCTATGTTCGCTTACCTTCCATTTGGCGGAGGACCCCGGGTTTGTATCGGCAATCATTTTGCCATGATGGAAGCAGTGCTTGTCCTGGCTTGCATTTCTCAACGATATAGGATAAAGCTTGCACCTGACCATCATGAAGTAACCCCACTTCCATCCCTTACGCTCAGGCCTAAGCGTGGGCTGCGCATGGTCGTCGAAGAAAGAGAAGCAGAAGCCTTTGAACCTGAATCATCAACTTTTAAATGAATATGAATGATTCCCCATGAACAAAACACTTTCATCTCCTTTAAGAGACTGGCCTATTTTTTGAAAGGAGGGATGAAAAATGTATATGCACCATTCACCAATGATGGGTATCATCCACACTGAATTACAATATTTAGGGATGGCCTCGCAGGTATATACCGGTTATTTAGAATTTATAAGGGAAATTGATCCGGTACAAGAATCCGAAGACCAACAGCCGCTTCCTCTCCCCTTTTTATATGAGAACGAGTAGTCACATTAGCCATTTCCTGCTCTAAACCTTATATGTTATAGAAAAACCGACCTATCAAGGTCGGTTTCAGACTGTAGACAAACTCGATGAAAATCGAGTTTGTCTATTTTTTATGAGTTGTACAATTTGGCCGTTGATTT
>NZ_JAOPHO010000100.1:0-9564 GCF_033141925.1 Peribacillus sp. CSMR9 | reverse complement strand
TAAAAAAGAAAGCTATTTTCTGTTCTTCACACTGATCGCGTATTGTTCTTACCCATTCAGTCTCCATAGATCTCGACCCTGGGCCAGATTCTAACCAGTGTATATCTTTGAGATCAAGTAAGTTTAGAGGCCCAAGAAGTGGTTCAAGTGAGAGAAATCGAATATGAGCAGGCACTTTTTCTTAAATCTTTAATTCGATAAGATACATCTTCATTCTCTAAACTTGTTCTTATCCAAATATTTAGTGCCCAATGTAAGGATTCAGCCAATTCACTTAGTCGTTTAGAGCGTTTCGTTAGTATTTGATAAGTATTATGTGGCGTTTCATTCATTGTTTTAAAGACTCTCTGTATAAAATCAAGCGTAACCTCCTCATGAAATAAATCCGACATGGAATTGGGCAATTTTTTTTATTTTATGTTTTTATCTTTTTATAAATATAATTCAATATTAGGACATTAATTCCTTCTAGAACTGCGCATTGCTCTCCGGCGGTCGTGCAGTACCATCAGGATAATTATTCCCATCATCACTCCCAAGACGCTACTTAACTCGGTGGTTAGTACATATGCAAGCGGGTACTCTAGAGCAGGTTGTGCATCGGGGCGAATGGCGGACAAGCGGTTAAAGAGGTTATAAGAGAACAGCATTCCCGACGAGATCCATGCTGCTGCCATAGGAGGGAGGAACCTCTTCGACCCGCGGCGGGTGGTCAGTACCAACAAACCCCATGCCCCCGCGAAGGCCCACACACCGGTACTCAACGACAATAGGTGCCACCATATATCGCGGTTATCCAACATAGCTGGGTTGATGCCAATAGTTCCACCAACCGCCCAGAATAGCTTAATAAATCCAAGCAGGATACAGCCAGCCGCGACAAGCCTAGCCAAGGTGATATGCAGTTTCTGGCTGTTGCCCGGGAGTAATTCAATGTCGATTGGATCAGCAAATGCCTCTGGCCAACGCGCTTTAGCGTATCCAGCTAAGGCGAAAGGTAGGCAGATGCCGACTCCAACCAGTGAGACCATTACGAAAATCTGCTCATATACCCAAACGTTGACAGCTCCTGCCTGCTGATCGCGTATCATAGCAGCAGGACCAAGCACAGGTGCTAGCAACAGCATAGGAATAAGTAAACCAGTACCTACCCAGACGGGCAAGGCAACCAACCAGGCGGGCAGTCGCTCACCCCATGTCATGCTAAACGCCAATGCTAACAGGATACCAACTGCAGCTAGAACCATTGTTACTGCGTTTGCAGTGCGCCAACTTGGGTCGCCCATTTGTTCGGTCGGCATGAAGAGACCGAACGTCCAGGCGATTTTGATTAACAGATAAGGCATTAACGCTATAGCGGCACCATAACCCCAAAATCTGCGCTTCTTCATCAAATGTGAAATTGGCTGCTTTTTCATTACTGTCATGAGGTCACCTCGGCTGCCAGACCAGTGAGTTCGTAAATCTCTACCTCTACAATGAACAGAGCGCTTCCATTTAAACTCTCATGTTTATTTCTATTTATAACTATAAATAAACACCCCTTAAGAATTATTATTTAAACTGTTTTAGTTTTAATGAAATATAGGACTTTTCACGAAGATAATCATTCCCCCCCATTACGCTCACCGTCAATACCCTAAAAACTGCTCTGCTCGCTTTAACTTTAACATAATATTCCAATAAGGAATCCCTTATTCTAAAAAATTGACACAAGAAGATCGCCTTCATTGACGACCTTCTTGTGTCAATAACTAATATGCCCTTACTATTATTTAAATTGGATTATTCTTTTTATAAAAGGCTCTTTTCGTAAAGATTGTTGTTTTTAAAACGAAACTATATAAGGTTGATTGGAGCGGAAGTGCGAGACTCCTGCGGGAGCAGCGGGACAGGTGAGACCCCACAGGCGTTTACGCCGAGGAGGCTCACCGCCCGCCCCGCGGAAAGCGAGCATCTGGAGGGGAAATCAACCACAACTCACTACCTGGTAAATAGCAACAAAGTATGTGAAAACAGCCTTATAAAAAAACATTGATCATTTTTGCCTTCCTTAATCAACTAAACCAGCTAATAGGAAGTCAATATCTTTCTCTAAAATAAAATACAACGTATGGTGAGTTCGCTCAAAGGGGGATCATCACACACAAAATGTCCATTGACGAAGCAAGACATGGTTATCCCATGATATAATTATCATAGAAAACCGCTTACAGAAATGAAATTAAAAATCAGAAAATTCATTCTATTGAGGAGACGATGAAAGTTGACAGTGGACAATAAAAATTCAATAAGTAAAGAACAAACTATTTTTAATCATATTGGAAATAAAATCAAAATGGAAGATAGAGAAATTAATATAATTGCTAAATTAGAAGAACCTCTTCTGGTGGTTTTAGGAAATGTATTAAGTGACGAAGAATGTGATGAACTTATTAGACTGTCAAAAGACAAAATGCATCGTTCTAAAATTGGAGTTACACCCGAAGTAAATGAGATAAGAACTAGTAGTAGTATGTTTTTTCAAGAAAATGAAAATGACATCATTTCCAAAATTGAAAAAAGAATATCGTCTATCATGAATATACCCATTGAACATGGGGATGGTATTCAAATTCTTAAATATATTCCAGGTCAAGAGTATAAAGCTCATTTTGATTTTTTTACATCTGCAAGTAAAGCAACAAAAAACAATAGAATCAGCACAATCGTCATGTACTTAAATGATGTAGAGCATGGAGGAGAAACTTTTTTTCCTAAACTGAATTTTTCAGTATCACCTCAAAAAGGAATGGCAGTGTATTTTGAATATTTCTATAACGATCAAAACCTTAACGACCTGACTTTACATGGTGGAGCTCCAGTTATTACTGGAGAAAAATGGGTTGCAACACAATGGATGAGAAGGAAAAAATAGTCTCCAAATGTCAGATGTTCAATTTTTTAAAATGATAGATGTAATTCACTTCCTGCTCCCACATAACTGTCTCCTTCAAACCTTTATATCTGTATTAATAGATGAAGAATGAAGTTCGAGAAAAAACATCGAGTTCCTTAATGAACTAATACACCTATTAGTTCATAAGGGATTTTCCTGATAAAATATGGCCACAAGGTGAAATCAAATAAATGACCAATAGCCTAATTAAGACTTGTCCATGGACCTTTCAAAACTTCGTCTTACAATGTAATGAAATACCTTTTAGTAGCCATTTTGGTCTCGATGAGTTATTTTTAATAACCCATTATATCCTGCTAAAATTCTTTATTACTTGCCATTTTAGAAATATTTGATAAAACCGTAAGGCGTACGTAACACGTAATATTAAGGTTGAAATTAAAGAAAAGTGGCCTTACGGTCACCAGAAGGAGAATTGGCCGCATTAAAAAGAATAGGGGCTTGTTCCCTCTTATACAGTTGCTCAGATAAACCGAAAAAGAACTCATGTAAATCGGGAAGAAGAAGAGAAAAAGTAGTGGTCAGTGATAGTAACATATGACAAAGTCAATGTGTCTTTGTCAATCTCTTTAATCGTGAAATTATTGAATTTAGTACAGGACCTAACAAGGACGTCAAGCTTGTGGCACGAGCATTTGAATCAATCAAAGGTAACCTCCGTGACATTCAGCTCTTCCACACAAATCGAGGGATGAATTTTAAAACTAGCTGATTGACGAAACATTAACAATATTTGAGATTGGTCTTTCACTAAGTATGAAAGGTTGCCCTTATGATAACGCTGCCGCGGAAGTGACATTTAAAATCATTAAGACTGAGTTCACCAATCAAAAACATTCGCAAGCAATAGCTTACACTCGGTTTTGGAGACTATGTGAACTGGATTAATAAGCTGCGAATTCAAGGAACTTTAGGCTACTTAAGCCCTCTTGAGTTTAAAATCGACCTTCATTCTAAGAAAATAGTAGGGTATTCATTTTCTCGTTCAATGACGATAGAACTGGTCATAAAAGCTTTCAATAACGCACACTTATCACAAAAGCCCTCGGAGGGCTTAGTTCTTCATACGGATCTTGGCTCACAATATACAAGCAGTGAGTTTACTCAACCTATCCAAAACCATCATATTAAGCAATCTTTTAGTCAGAAAGGTTGCCCGTACGATAAATGCCTGTATTGAATCCTTTCATGCCCTATAAAAAAAGGAAGAAGTCAACCACGTACAATATCTAGACTATCAAACAGCTAAATTAGCGATGTTCCAATTTATTGAAGGTTGGTATAACCGAAAAAGAATTCACAGCAGCTTGGGCTATCAAACCCCATAAGCCATTGAAGATCAAAATAGGAATACAGCTTAATATTTAACTTTTCAGTGTCCAAAATATTGACTCAAATCCAGTTACCCCTTAAAAAAGTTAATTGATTTAGTGTTAACAATCCAACATTGATCCTCCATGATCGTGTCATTCCGCCGTAGCCGTTAATTATTTTTTCTTATTCGTCAGATCATCGATATTCTTATCCCCTTCATCCTTGATATCGTCATAAACCTGATTTCCACTTTTAGTGACTTCGTCATACAAACGCCTCCCGGTATTACGAGCATAATCCCATGCGAAATTCTTACGATCTGTAATCTGTTTCCAGACCTCACCGTGAGGGATAGCATTTCCGTATTTAATTTCTAGATACTTAAGGGCTGCTAGCAGATTATAATATTCTTTGTTCACTAGAATTTGCATATCTGTTTCTGTATTATTAATAGCTCCCTGCTTCTGTTCTTTTTGTGTATTTGCCTGTCCTTCTCCTTTTTCTTTCCACATCGTCCACTCGCCTTGTAATTTGGCAAACTCTTTATTGAGATAATTCTTTAGTGATTCGTCATTATCTACAGAAGTGAACTCTCCACCACCAGATGTAGCAACTTGTCGAAGCAATTTCTGTCCTTCGTTATCCACATTAAAGCCAATAATATTTACAACTGTTTTCACTTTGGATTGGTTGAGTTCTTTGGCAATCTGCACTGGATTACCTCCACATGTTTCAATTCCATCACTAACTACATATACGACCGAATCGGTTGTCTCCGGATTAATATCTTGTTTTACAGATTTCAGAGCATTTGCAATTGGCGTCCATCCGGCTGGTTTTATATCTTGAAGTACCGTTTTTATTTGATTTGTCTGCTCGCCTTGACCATGAAAGATTTCTTCTGTACTGTTACAGGATACTTTTTTATCTTTATGACTTCCTGTTCCTTTATGTCCATAAACCCGCAAAGATACCTCTGCATTTTTTGGTAATTTATCTAAGAAGATTTGAATAGCTTCTTTGGCAGAGTCCATTTTTGATTTGCCATTGATCTGCGCTTTCATGCTGCCACTGGCATCAAGTAGGATCGAAATGTGTAACTTCTTACTTGTGGGTAATGTGATTTTACCATTAGGTCGCTCATTATTCACTTTAACTTCTGTTTCAAAATTATTGAAAGTGGTCACATAAGGTCGATAATCTTCAGCCAATAGGAGGAGGAGTTCTTCCTTATATTGATCAGCTGTCAAATCACTTGATAATTGATCCAGAGCTTCCTGAACCTTCTGTTCATCATAGTTAGAACCAGCATAACGTCCTGGAGGTTTCATTAATATTTGTTCATCTGTTAAGGAAGTCTGATGTTTACTTTGATCTGAATCTGATGGGTCCTGAATGTTTGAAATATTCTTTTCCGGTTCATTACTTTGATTTGAATGTGATGGATTCTGAGTTTTTGAAGTATTCTTTTCCGGTTCATTAATACAACCAGCAAGGAATAAGGCTAACGTTACCAATATTAAGATAGACCTTCGAATCATCAACTCGCCTCCGATTAATAATCTTCTTATATAATCAAATTATTATCTACCAAGCCAAAGTTCATTTGATAACCACGGCTTCTGAGAAAATACTTGGTAAATCTTGCTCTTCATCAACACCTGACGAAAAAAGATCTACCTAGGATGGCAGTATCCAAAATTCTTTGAAAAAGGATTCCGTAGCAACTGAAAGAAAGAAGTGTTTTTCAAAATCGTTTTGTGGATCAAGGATCATTACACTAATAGCCATCTGTTATTCAACAACGAAGAGCGCACTGAAAGCTACTGTTTTGATTTAACGGTATTGTCTCGATCACGTCTAAAAGTTATTCTTTGATTTCATTAATGAGCCACTGTCTACCTTCTTCTCCTTTAAGAATTATAGGGTGTTCTGGAGTACCTATATTAACACTTTTAATGAAAGCCTCCTCTAGTCCTCGAATCCCCCCTAACTTAGCCCCCTTTAGTAATACCCCTTCAAACGTAGATAATCTTACATCAGCATTCAGTAATGACGCTTCACGAAAATCTGCCTCATCAAAAAGACCACCTACTAAATTTGCGTTTGATAAATCAGCTTTAACAAAAACTGTCTCAATGCATTCACTATCAGCAAATCTTGAGGCTTTAATATTTGCATTTGTAAAATCTACATATGAAACGTTAGACTTACAAAAATCTGAACCTTCTAAATTAGCGAATTTAAAAGTTGATGAACATAATAAAGATGAAGACATATCTTTAAGATTTAAGTTCATACCATCAAAAAGACAAGCTGTAAGGTATGCTTGATCTAACGGATATTTTGATAAATCTAAATTTCGGAAGTCTATTTCATCTAAGCCGAGTTTTTCACCTTTCTTACCAATGGTCTCTATCCAAAGGCGGTGTGATTCAAGTTGAACAATAATTTCCTCAACATTTAATATTGTCATGCCCTGCATACCCTCCTAAACTATGGATACCAAATAATTCTATCAGCTATTCCTGCTTCTTTTATTGCCTCTTTTAACTGATCAATATGTTCAGGAATTAGTTTTCTCGTATCCACTATTACATTGTAGTTTTTATCAAGTTCCTTATTGATCCCTTTCATTCCATTATTTACTGTAAAGGCTCCTTTTTTCGGTGATGTATGCCCATTTGGATAAGATTGAAAGCTTTTAACATCCCATTTTACACCATTAGTTGTGTCAATAAATTCTGCTCCACCATCAGCCTGAGGATCTCGAATTATTCTACCTAGTTTGCCCTGTTTCTCCAATTCCAAGCCTATCTCTCTTTCTTTCACACCCTGATCTCTAATTTTACCTCCATGTGAAGGATCACCTGCTAAATCATCCAATTCCTTTTGATTTCTACCACCAGTATACTCCGTTCCCTCATCAGCTTTATCCTTATTCGGCGTATCGTCATCCGGCTTCTTGGGATCGTCCGTATGCTTGCCAGGGCTTTCGCCGTCACTTTTCGGAGGTTTCGGTTTAATCGGAACGTCGACATCCGGCTTCTGGGACCCAAGCTTATCCAAAAGCTTGCGCACATAGCGGTGCCCTTTCTTCCCAACCCATCTTAGTGCACTGCCGAACGGGATTCGGCTTAGTACAATGCCGAGAGCGACGGAAAACGCATTTTCGGGAGTCAGCAGCTTCTTCGGATCGCGGATATAACCGGCAGTCTCATGTCCGCTCCCGGCGATTCCCGCCCCCGTCATCGCGATGCCAAAAGCCGGCCAGAATCCGACGAACAGCAATGACAAGGCAAGGGCACCAAGCACTATCACCCCTTGTTCATACCAATCCAACCCATCCCACCAATTTTGCAGCGAATCGAACATGCAGGCGAAACATGCCGTTTCCCCACCGCCCGCATGAGCCCCGATGCCTGCAAACAGACCGGCCACAAGCAGTATCATCGCGAGTCCGGTTAGCACCTGGTAAAGAGCCTTTACCCGAGCCTGGACAGGCTCCTGTCTACCGGCGGCTTCTTCATTTCCATAAAGTAAATGATATCCAAGCTCCCTGCGCTCCCGGTAAAAGCCTAGCCAATATATGAATTTCCCCCGGTCCAGACAAAAAGAGCGGATCATATTCCACAGCTCGGTAAACGGATTAAGAAGCGGCTCGTTCGGCAGCAACGGAAGGCAGTTCCGTATTTTGTTCAGCGACCAGTAATCGGCAATGAGCGATGCGGCCAGCATCAGCAGGAAGGCCGGCTGAGTTTTATAACCGCTGCCGGTCCACTCATGAAGCCGGAACACCCAACCCGGCAGCTTGTGTTGGCCGTTATAAGCCGCGTGATCCAAGATGGACCACAGCAAAAGGATTGCCGGGAACAGAAAAACCCATTTCGTCAGTCTTGTTCGAAGCCGATAAGCAATTCCGCACGCAAGTGTGATCATGGCTGTATGTACGGGATGACCGACGGTCATTAGCGTCGGGAACAGACTTTCTTCGAAACGCCCGGGAAACAGTGAGAATATATCCCAATGGATCGTTTCGCCGCCCAGCATTGTAAAGCTATAGCCAAACTTTTTCTCAAGAATGCCGGAACTTAGCCACCTTCGGGAAAGCTCCTCCATCAGTTGGAAGCCGACACCGGTTGCCGCCCCGATGAGCGTAAAATCGCTTAAACTCAAGGCGGAAGCTCGACGTGAGAAAAACAGAAATATACCTAGAGGAAGGAGCTTCCACAATTCTTCGAAAATTGGCGTGATAACGGCAATGGACCAAGTGTCGGAAGTTTTTCCGCCGAAAAACGCATGGAGAGCATTGACCGTAAGCGTCGTGAACGGTACGACAAGGAAAACACCTAACAGAACGAACAGAACAACTTGCTTCCACGGCATCGTTTTGCTTCGGCACAGAATCCAAAATTGCAGCAGCACATAAAACGACCACAAATATTGAATCATCATGGTACGCGATTCTTTAACGAAAAACAAGCTCAACACAAACGCAAGCAAAGACAGCCAGGAAAAAATCGAATACGCCGTTTTAATAAACGGATATTTCGCAATCCATGATTGGCAAGTTCGATAGATGGCCTCAAGGAAATCCCGAATTCCGGTTCGAATGGACCAGAGCGTATTCACTACGGTCGCCTCCTTTGTAGGCCGACCTCGTGCGAACGGGACGTCTCCCTTGACGACGGTCCGGCCATGAGTAAATAAATGGATTCATGAAAACGATGGTCACCGATCGGAGGTTTATAGAGTAATACCCGCAACAAGTACTTACCCTATTTCTCGCGGGATACTAGTAATATAGACATTTTTACAAAATGTGGAAAAGGCGCTGGTCGCAAATCTGGGTATTTTTGCACGAAGCCCAGAAAAGGTAAAATCGCTGCTATTGAAAGGAGAAAAATGCCGATTGCCGCATTAAGGAGAAAGCATCCTTCAAATTGCCTTCAAAATAATGGGGCCGCGAAAACAAATAAAAATAACGTGCCCGTTGCAAGTATAAATCCAATCAGACTTGTAATCACAAGCCATCTTTCCCTTCAAATAATTTCGTAGATGGTCGTACAACATCATTTCAATCAGTTTGCATAGGATTTGACATGAAAAATCTCCTTCTTTCCTCACCTCTTATTTATTTGATTAACCTATATTTTTATATTCGAAATTACTAAAAAGATACCTCTAAATTGAGTTTTATTAACAAACCTGTTCTGAATCGTCTACACTTATCTGGACAGATATTTTAAGGGCAGCTACACTTAACTTATTACAGATAAGGAGCACTCAAA
>NZ_JAOPHO010000099.1:0-9610 GCF_033141925.1 Peribacillus sp. CSMR9 | reverse complement strand
TGGAACGAACGAAGGCATAGTAGCCATTCTTCACCATATCAGCGATGACAAGGGCATCTTTTTTATCACTTTTGGATTGCGTATTATCACGATTTTCTTTGTTTCTTTTGACATGGTGAGGATTGACCGTGACGACATCTATGTTTTGTTTGACTAGCCACTTTGAGAGGTTTATCCAATAATGACCGGTAGGTTCCATTCCGACTATCGTGGTGTCTAAGTTTTTCATGTGTTTTAGTTCCTTGATCCAGTTTAGTAAGCTAGTAAAACCCTCTTCGTTATTTTCAAAAGACAAAGGTTTCCCGACCACAATGCCCCGATAGTTTACAGCACGGGCCACGTGTACATGTTGGGCAATATCTACACCAACAACTAGATGTTGATCCGTAATTCTCTCAATTAGTTGATTTTGTTTGTTTTGCATTTTAAAATTCATAGTAGGGCTTCCTCCTTAAGGCTTTGAGTTAGATTGGTCTCTATACTCGTATCTTACTGAGGGGCTCTATTTTTTTAAAACCTGATATTTAACGAGCTACAGGAATGCTGACAGGTGCATTAGTAAAAAGTTGAAGGGTGATCAATAATTGAAAAATCCAGTAAAGATTCAGGCCATTATTGAAGAATTGGAAATGCAGTTTGATGAGTCTCGGACATTTTTAAATGTAAAAACTGGTGAAATCATTTCAGTAACTTTGGATGACTTGAGAGCAGCTGAAGATGAAGAAGAATTCGGGCATTTACCTGAGTGGGAACAAGAAGATAGAAAAGTTGCTAATGATGTATTTGAAAACTTTGAGAATTACAAGGAACTCCCAACAAAATATGAAGTAAATGAATATGAGATCATAGAAGATTTTTGTTTTACTGTTAGTGATGAAAGAAAACAAGATAAATTATTAAGTTCAATTAAGGGGAAGGGTGCTTTTAGAAGATTTAAGGACAAAATCATTGACTTTGAAATGGAGGACCAATGGTATTCTTATCGTGACGAACGATATAAACAAATTGCGATTAAATGGTGTCTAGACAATAACATAGACTTTATTGATAAATAGACTTTAAAAATGAATGGCACGAGACCTATGGCTGAATAAGGTGATTGCTCTTTGTTCAACTAACGGGTGCTTTACTATATTACAAAGAGCTGATCAGAAGCTCCTTTTCTTAAGCAAAAACGGGATAAGTTAGTGAAAGAAGAAATGAAGGACTTGAGTCAATGAATTAAAGGAAGATGCCCTCTATTAAAGACGGTCATCTTCCCATGCTCTATCATAATCTCTTATATTGTGTTTTTCTTTTGGAGTTTCTTCTTGTTGACTTTGTTGATCTGTTTTCTGCATTTGTTGTTGAGCTTGAGAACTAAATGATTCCATCTGTTTTTTTGATGAGTTTGAAGCTTGATTTGCTTGGGCACCTTGTGGAGAATCTCGAAATTGAGACACGGTTTGAATTAATTGAGAAACTTCTTGATGAATATTTGCAAGTTCTTGTCCTAATTCAGTATCAGTAAAGTTTGCACCAGGTAGTTGAGTGTCTATTTGTTTTTGCTGTTGATTGTTCTTGGTCATGTTAGAAAACCTCCTTAAAGTAGATAAATCATACCCTTTTATAATGTTCTATAGCTTCTAATAAATAGCTGGTAATTTTTATGGGAAAATCTGATGTATGTTTATAATGGGTGCTTACTCCAACTGAGGCAGCCCTTTTCTTGTGGTAGGATAGTTCCATAAGGAATACTGTTAAGTGACATTAAAGTCGTTTAAAAACGTCAGTCCTGTTATTCCATTAAAGGGCAGGATTGTGGAGGATCGGAAAAACTTGATTCTACAAATAATTGGAGGATTGGAAGAAGGAAAGCTATGTAATTAGTGATGTAAGTTTATGCTTTTTATGTAATAATTATATTGTAGAAATGTAAAGTTACAATTCATACATAGTGAAGGTGGGGATCATAATGGCAACGGGAACGCATACTGTAGTAGTTCCAGTAGATGTACAAGCAGTTTGGGATTATGTCAGTAATCTCGAAAAATGGGCAACGACAGTACCAGCCTATAAAGAACATGAAATCATAAATGACAAGCAATCTATTTGGACATTTGAAGGTAGTGTGAAAGGTATTAAAAAAACAATACAAGCGCAGGTAGATATTACCGAATGGAATGAACCTTCAAATATTAAGTTTGAACTAAAAGGTTTATCAGATAATTTTACAGGAAGCGGTCACTTTACTGCAGAAGATGTTAATGGTAAAACAATAATGACTTGTACGGTGGAAATCCATGCAGGCGGATTATCTGGTGCGGTGTTAACACCAATTATTAAATGGGCTGTTCCAAAAGTAGCATCTCGTTTAACAGAATCTATCGCACGTAAAATTGCAGTATTCTCATAGTTTTTTTCAAAGAATGAAAACCACAATTCATTTTGGAGATACCTTCTCTGAAGTATAGATGGTAACATTCTGAAGTGACAAATATAATGATATCGAGCTCTACTAGAAATTTTATTAATTAGCGGAAAGGGGGCTGTCCAAAAAGGATAGCTTCTTTTTTTCAATATTCCAACAGGGCGTTAGTAGCATAAGAAAGCCACCAATTTGGTGGCTTTTGTTGGTTTGAGAAAAACGTTTTATGATTTCGGATATTAGCATTTCTGTTTGTAAAAAAGTTAAATCATTTCGGTAGACGAATTGAAAAATATCCTTGATTTATTATTAATTATCGTACTTGTATTTATGTAGTAAACAATGTTCCATTTAGTGCTTTAACATACCTAGCTGCAGATTTTTGAACTTGGTTATGGGCATCTTCTTTAATTACTCGGTGAAATGCGTCATATAAACGGCCAAAGTTAAATTCAATAACCCGATTTGCGATTCTTTCGACTGTTACACTTGGCATTGGGATGAAGTTTGGATAACTGTACATAAAACTTACCCATTGACGATCAGCAACAATCCGAATGATATCCCCAGTCAGTAAAATTCCGTTCTGGCTGTTTCCATTTTTCCATTCTAAAACGGTGCCGCCTTTAAAATGTCCGCCAATTCGCTGAAGGATGACACCTTCCTGTAATTCAAGCGATTCTCCAGACCAGAAAATGATTTTTTCGCTTGGCCTCGTTACCCAGTCTCTTTCATCTTCATGAATATAAATCGGAGTGTCAAAAGCTTCGGCCCATTCCACTTGACTAGAGAAGTAATGAGGGTGAGATAATGCTATAGCATCGATTCCACCTAAATCTTCAATTTGGGTAATCGTATCTTGATCAATATATGTTATACAGTCCCATAATAAATTAAAATTCTTATCTTGTATTAAATAAGCAGTTTGTCCGATTCCAAAACTCGGACTAGTATTTATGCTATATAACCCCTCTTCGTCAAGATTAATAGAATTTTTAAATATTCCATCTTTTTTCATCAGTTCTAATGTTGTCCATGTTTGCCCTTTTGGACTAATATATTGTCTTTCTTCCCCGCAAATCAAACATTGATTGGGTACTTCTTTAGAACCTTCATATTGGACTCCACATGTTTCACAAATATAATTAACCAAAAATCTTTCCCCCTTATTTTTAAAAAAACTTTATTAATTATTATAATTAAATATGGGGATATTTTGAAATTTAATACTCGAATTCCCCTTCCTGCATCCGTGCTATCATTCTTATGCACTAAAGGGGAAGGATAGTTCAACAAGGTGGGAATATTTTTATATATGAAATAGAATTTTTTTAGCTTATGCTGAAAATAAAAAAGAAGGTTAAGATGTATGAATGTCACTGATTTAATTATTTTGTCTGTGGTTATAGGCTTAATTAATGATTTTAAGGACAAGAAATTTAATACAAATTATTTTTTGAAAACGTCTTTAACATTTATCACATCAGGCCTAATATTAATCATAATTGTTGCCCCCTAAGATTCCTAACTATACACTCACTAAACAGACTAGAAAATTTTTAACATATATTGATTATTATTTTCTATACACTTTGTACCTTAGGCATTAGATTAATCACGAGGTAATTGTATAAAATGTTAATTTATTACACAAACTAGAATGTTCAAAGATGTAGAAGGGAAGGAAAGATACAAAATGACAAAGGTATTGTACATTACAGCTCATCCTCATGATGACACTCAATCTTACAGTATGGCTGTTGGAAAAGCATTTATTGAAACTTATAGAGAAGTAAATCCTAGCCACGAAATTGTAAACATTGACCTTTATAAAGAAAATATTCCTGAAATTGATGTGGATGTTTTCAGTGGTTGGGGGAAACTTCAATCTGGAAAGGGGTTTGAAGAACTTTCGTCGGAAGAGAAAGCAAAAGTTGGCCGACTCTCAGAGTTATGTGAGCAATTTATAGCTGCCGATAAATATATATTTGTAACACCTTTATGGAATTTTTCATTCCCACCAGTATTGAAAGCATATATTGATTCAGTTTCTGTTGCTGGTAAAACATTTAAATACACTGAACAAGGTCCGGTTGGCCTTTTAACTGATAAGAAGGCCATACATATTCAAGCTCGCGGTAGTATTTTTTCCGAAGGGCCATTAGCTGAAATGGAAATGGGTCACCGATATCTAAATATCATTATGCAATTCTTCGGAGTTCCTTCTTTTGAAGGTTTATTCGTTGAAGGACATGCGGCAATGCCTGATAAAGCACAAGAAATTAAAGAAAATGCTATTGCACAAGCAAAAGATTTAGCTCCGAATTTTTAATTTCCAAAGAAGTGTCACAGTCGGTGGTACACCGTGGTCGTTGGAGTGACTAACGGATGGCTCAAAGGCACCATAAATTCAATGACCTTCTTCACCAGCCATTAAAACAGTATCGATATAGAGACCAATTTTCATTCTCTGTGGTGAAGCGCTGATTTTTGCGCTTCATGAATGGCTGACGGGGAAGGTTAGTGAAAGAAGGAATTCACTTTCAAAACTAGAATTTAAATAAATAACTAACGGGATAGGAAGGAGATTCTTATGATAATAAAGGGTTTTGGGGGAATCTTTTGGAGGACTAAAAATCTAGAGGATATAAAAAAATGGTATAGTAAAGTCCTGAAAATTGAAATTGAAAATTGGAATGGTACCATTATTACACCACAATCAGGCAATGAAACTATCTTTTCCTTCTTTTCTGAAAATGACCCCTATTTTCCAACAGAACAACAAGTGATGTTAAACTTTCAAGTTGAAAATTTGGATGACAGTATCAAACATCTAGAAAAAATGGGCGTTCCCCTTGTTATGGAAAAGACGATTAATGAATTTGGAAAGTTTATTTGGATTGAAGATCCAGAGGGAAGACGTATTGAGCTTTGGGAGAAGTAATAGGATAATAATAAATTTTGTTGTTGAACTAAGGGGTGCTTTAGTTCAATAAGAAATGATCAATCTTTTTCAGAATAACGATTTTTTATTTGCTGTTTTTTTAAGGGTTAAAGGAGATTTTTGATCAAACTTTACTTTTAATAAATACATAAAGATAGAACGGAGATTTATAATGTTATTAAAAAATGTAACCTTTTTAAGTAATGAAATGAAATTTGAAAAAGGCGACCTTTATATTACTGCTGGAACAATTCATTTCGAATCAACAATAGATTCTGAGGAGACATTTGATTGTACGAACTATCTAATTTTACCAGGATTAATAAATGCACATTTTCATAGCTATTCGCCACTTACAAGAGGTCTGGTAAAAGATATGGGTATACAAGATTGGTGTAACGATTCTAAGCAAGGGAAAATCCAACAATTATTTTTTGATTATATAGATACTGGTTGTAAATCCGCATTTTCTGACAGTACCTCTGTTCATAGCTTCAAACTACTTGACTTTTAACAACTTTAAACTATAATTAAAACAGAATGAATATTCATTCCTAATATGAGGTGAGAGAAATGTCCAAAAACAAACAAGATGATATTTTTGAAGCAGCTATGAAACTTTTTGCGGAACGTGGTTATGATGGAACCACAGTACCAATGATAGCTGACCAAGCAAAAGTGGGCGCTGGGACCATTTATCGTTATTTTGCCAATAAAGAATCCCTTGTTAATTCTTTATTTATCAAATGTGTTCTTCAGTTTTCTGAAGCCATAAGAACCGACTTTCCTTCTAATTCAATAATACGTGAGCAGTTTACCCACATTTTAATTAGAATATTTGATTTTGCAAGAAAAAATGTGAATGCTTTTATATTTATAAATTCTCATGATGATGGTTATTATCTGGATGAGAATAGTAAAGAAACGTTTAATGACTTTCTGGACTTCATTATAAGAGTAATAGAGGATGGAAAGGAAAAAGGATATATTCGCCCCTTACCGTCATCTGCATTAATTGCGATGGTTTATGGACCAATTGTAATGTTAGTTAAGATGATCGAGACAGGGAAACTAGCAGAGACACCGGAATTATTAAAAGAACTTGAAGAAAGCGCATGGAATGCTATTAGAGTCATTTGATTCGGGTAGCTTCGCAACAAACGGAATGAATATTCATTCCTATAAGAACAAATGCGCTGTTGCTAAAGAGATGATAAAGCAAATGGATAAAAAAGGCGGCGAAACGTATGGCATTATAGCGGTCTTCAACAGTGGAAGCGATAAAGGCTTAACGAAAAAACCAGCAGCTCCTTTTCTTATGGAACTAGGGGCAGGATAGTTCAACAAGCATATTGTATTCGAACTGTACAATAAATACTAAACAATGAGAATAGTAAAATGATATTTAAACCCAATTGTTGGATTTTTATGGTAAAATGAGTTTCTAAACTGTTGTTATGAACGAGATAGAGACAAAAAGCGTAAGGACTACTTAATTTGGTTTATTAGTGCATTACTCTTTTATTGGATAGCTATTGACTATTATTTCTTCAACTTGTAGACGCGTTAGCTAAAGATCAGAACTGTCTTTAAGGCAGCGTTTTCTTTATGGAACTAAAGGGGCAGTATTCCTGTAATAAATGAAAATTAGTATTGAGAACATCTCTCTTATTAAACAAAACCAGCTAAGTTTAGGATTTAATACACTTAACGTAACGGGTCCGTTCGTTGAAATACATTGTCTGAAAAAGAGCTCCTTCATATAAGGGAAGTTGTAAGAGGGTACGGTGATGTTACTACAATTTTTTTACAAATCGAGATAACCAATAATTCACAATTATGGTAAGTTTGATTTTGTTATATACATCATTTTTCAAGGGATGGTGCAAGGGATGCTTAAACGAATAATAACTAAGTACGAACACGAAGGCCTGACCCCGGAGGAAATTGAGCATTTAAATACTATAAAAGGACAAAATCCTTATGGGATGCTAACTCTATTATTAGGTCTAGTGTCCTTTATTTTTGGGCCACAGTATATAATTATTCCTATCGTATCTTTGTTATTGGGTTTTATTACTTACGTGACCTTTGATTCTGAAAAAGAGGATAATCCTTGGACGTTTTACATTGGACTATTATTTGCTTTAACAGGATTAATATTGAACTTTTTACATTATGTTCACGTATTGAGCTAGATGTCTCTGCTATATTTATTTTTTTACTTCTTTAGCTACATATTCACGGTCAATGGCTTGAGGTGGTCTTTCAAACCAACCGTGCTTAATCATTAAGTTTGCAGCAACTCCATCAAATTGAAATGAGAGATGTAAAGTGTTTAATTGAAGCAGAAAAATAAAAAACCACTCAAAGTGGTTTTTTAATCGCGCATTGCTCCTGCCTCTCGGGAAGTCATTGCACCTTGTCCTTCGCTTACATCTTTTTGAATTTCTTGTTTTACTTTTCGTGCATCTGTTCCGGAAAATTGTGGTTTCATAATAGAACCCAATTTCGCTTTAGCTTGTTGATCCTGTTGCATACAACTCCTCCTTAATTTATTGTTTAACAACCTTATTATTTACAAAGAAACACTCGTTATTCCTGAGGATTTGAGCGAAGTTCCCTTAAAGTAGGGGGTGTTCAGCATCCTGTATTAACTTCATCAATAAAAAGTGCAGTAGCTTCTTCTTTAAAAGCAGATTGGATCGTGGATGATTATTTTAATAGTGGCGAACGAATAGAACCCTGGATTGATAAAAGGGTTGTTAAATATCATCGAACTTTTGAAGAATATTATCAACTTTTAAAGCTAGCTGGATTCAAGATTGAAGATATTAGAGAAGGCACTCCAAGAGTTGAGGAATTTAGCAGTGAAAGTGAATATAAACGTCGAATGAGAATTCCACTATTCTTGATTTTTTCTTGTGAAAAATAAGATTTCCTCAAAAAGGGAGGTTGCCTCGGAATTCTTTCATCAAGGACTATCGGGGGCAAGTTAGTGAGAAGGAATGTACAAAAAGTTTGAGGAATAGTAAAACAAAAGGGGACCAGTGTATGAATAATGAATTTGAAAAGGCCATAAATTTACTGGAAAATAAGGATAATAAAACTTATCCGACATTTGCTTACTCTGTATTAAATAATTATATTCCTGGACAGGTTTATATGGATGAATTAAAGAGAACAGTTATTGTTGGAACTGATTCAGGTATTTTTGTTGTTGGTGGAGACGAAAGGAACAATGGTCTTGACAGCATATTTTTTAAAATTTTTAGAAGTAGAAAAAATGAAAAAATGCGATTCACTTTGTTTTCTCCATCAAAAGAATGGGATCAAGTTATAAATAAGTTGTTTGGAAATGAGTTAAGACAAATGCAGAGATATTCTTTTCATTTTAATAAGGATACATATTCAACAATAAAAAAGGGGAAATCACCCAATGATTTTATAGTAAAGAGAATAGATGAAAAAATAATTACTGAAAGTCTGGAATTTAATGAATCTTATTATAATGAATATTGGGGTTCAGTATCAAATTTTCTTGAGAATGGTTTTGGTTATTGTTTGTTACATAATGATACCGTTGTAAGTGAGTGTACATCTATATTCAGTTCATCACAATTTGCTGAAATTGATATTGCAACTCAAAATAAGTATAGAGGAATGGGCTTAGCTCAAAATGTTGCAGAAATATTCATTGGACATTGTATTGAAAGAAATTTGAAACCCAATTGGGACTGTGTTGTTAACAACTTTGCGTCGATAAAGCTGGCTGAAAGATTAGGATTCGAAAATCCAATGGAATATTCGGTATTCGTTAGAAGGTAAAAAGTTCTTATTGGAGATATGGATTTCAATAACTTATTTATGAATTGGTCAATGATAAAATAAAGTAATAATTTCCTTGATTAAATGAGGTGTAGAAATGTATTGGAAATTAAGAATTCCTCTTTTTTTGTTTGTTATGGGTGTTACATCTGGTCTTTATCAGAAGTTTCCTAACCTTTTTCTTGTAAATACATCTTATTTTATAAGAAGTGTTGTATTTATTGGCGTAATTGGGATCATATTCACTATTTTAGAGAATTCAAAAGTAAATGAAAAAAAAGTCCATATTATTATTGGGATGACGTTAATTTGTTCAGGAATTTTATTTGATAATCTAATGGTATAAAGACCATCCTTAATGAACTCCCTCAGTTTAATAGATAATGCTCACGAATACTCGCTTATTCGCAGGATTTCAAACCACATGGTAT
>NZ_JAOPHO010000098.1:0-10053 GCF_033141925.1 Peribacillus sp. CSMR9 | reverse complement strand
CGGACGGGAAAATCTAATCTTGATTGCCAAATACGATACCTCGACAATCCGCGTCTGGTAGCGGAAGATTTGCTTAGACGCTTGGGCCTGACAGACGCTGCAGACCGCAGGGTGGCTATTATCCGTTCATCTGCCTTTTGAGAGGAGCTTAGTACTAGATGAGCTATTTGTTCAGACTAGTGATGAAGAGAAAACGATGTTCGATTTGGAGGAATTAAAAAAGTTGTATCCCGAGCTTACCATAAGTAGTTTTAAAACAAGTTTAGAAGAGGCCGATAGGATCTTTCATCAGCGTTTGGGACTGTTTGCTGGGGTGCTTCTCATTTTAATAGTTGCAACCTGTCTTGGGGTATTTCAATCATTAATGCATTACATTTATTCAAAAAGTCAAGCATACGCAATTCAGCGCTAATTGGATAGACACCGAATCAGTTAGTCAAGCTTATCGTTGCACAAATTCTTCTCTTTATAACATATAGCATCGTAGCAGGTAGTATTGTTGGTTGCACATTAACGTATGCCTTAGCGATGATTGATTCTACGGGAGCATTATATTTTGACGTGCAAACCATTACAATGGTAAGTGTTGGCTTTATTGTTCTTTCAATCCTCCTATTTGCTGGAAAGGCTGGCTGCTAACTCGTCAAAAACTAATTGATGAAATCCATTAAGTATCGCTTGTGTTTACTTCATAAAAAGGTTTGCTGCGGCAGCCTTTTTGTAATGGAACTATCGGGGCAGCATTCCTGTAATCAGTGAAATTGAAGTTTGAACAAAAAATAACTTGGTTAATGCCAAACGGGGACTAAAAACAAGTTAATTATTTGGTCTTCTTCAACTCCCAAAAAAATTAAATATGCCCTTTGGAGGATACCTATTAATTCCCATCCGTAAGGGCGAGAACTCCATTCCCCCTTCTAAGTCCTACAGGGTACTCTGGGTTTAAACATGAAAGAAATCATACCTTTGGAGTTTAACTGGTTACATGGCCAGTTAACTTCCAAAGATACCTCTACAGCACTCGCTATTACAGCAGTTCTTGACAGTTCTGGTTATTTAAGTGCAAATATTGGAAGTTGGAATTAAAGATACGTAAAGAACCAAAGAAATGTCTTCCTTTCTTTGGTTCTTTTTTAAAAACTAAAAATGTCGTTCGATCAGATTCTTTAAAGCCGTAAATTTGTGACGGCTTAGGGTAATCTTGTGATTACAGTGATGTAATTTTACATTATATGACTTCATATAATTGTCCGATTCTATGTATTCAATTTTGTCAATCGACACCAAATAGGATTGATGCGTTCGATAAAAATTACACTGATTAAGAATGTCTTCTAACTTATTTAAGCCTTCTGAGCATTCCACAGTCTCTGCATCTTTTAGGTGGATAAATGTTTTTCTCCCCTTTTTCTCTATATAGAGAATGCTGGAAGTATCGACTAAAAAGATTTTCCCATTCGTTTTTATGCCAATTCTTCTTGCCTTTTTATGGGTATAACTAAGACGATCAAGCGTCTGCTTTAGTCTCACAATATTAATGGGCTTAGTTAAAAAATCTTCTGGGTAATATTTATAACCCTGCAAAGCGAAGTCTTGATAGGCACTCATGAAAATAATCTTGATTTGGGGATGACTTTCTTTCAAATAATGGGCAATGTCAAATCCATTGTACACAGGCATATTAATATCTAATAATATTACGTCAATGATCAGCCCTTGATCGATAGAACTAAACAATTCGCTCGCATCAGTTGTACTTAATATCATATCTACATTTGGGAAGTTATTAATAAATCCCTTAATCTCGTTAAGGATTGGTTCCTGATCGTCAATAACAGCTAGACGTATATATCCCATCATAACCTATTTTTCTTCATCTGGTAGCTCTGGTTCGTAGGAAAACCAAAAACAACTACTCATCGAGGTAATGGAATTAATAAATAACGATATCATTCCAATTGCAAAAGTTAGAAATTTTAACATAATCAATGTAACCCCTTTAAGGTAATTTTATATATAAAAGCATCTAAAATTAAGACGCTTTTCCCCCAAAAAACTGTTAAGGATAGTCCTTGGAAAATTAAAGCAAACCAAACACAATACATTGTGGTTTGAGGTAGAAAAACACTCCATCCAGTACATAGAATGAATGTGATTACAGCCTTTATTTTCAGTTTTAACATACTTTTTTGTGTGAAAAGGTGCTTTTTTTTATGTAATATTGGTGCTTTTTGAGCAGTAATTAAAAAACTGATAAATAGTAATAAGATAAATAGAATCTTATAGGATGAAAGAACGTCTGTATATTTTACGGAAATAAATGTTATAAAAATAATTTGCAACGTGCTAAGAATAAGACATGAACAATACCCTTTGAAATGGGCACCTCCTGAAAACATTCGAAGGAGAGCCCCTGTAAGCAATCCGATTATGGTTTCTGGTAAAATCCCTAAAGGCCATACAAGTAGACTAACCAAAACAATTTGATTCATACCCGATATCATCCATTCAAGTCCATAGCGAATTTTATCTTTATTTTTTACGAGTTGTGGATTTTCAGAGACAACTAGATTTGAGATGTTTGTTGCCAAATGGTTCGGTAAGAAATGCTTAAACATATTTCCCTCCATGTGGTATTTTTACAATGAATGTAATCATGTCCTCTATGACTTCTGGGTATATATGTCCTCCGTACTGCATGACAATACTATCAACAATGGTCAATCCCTGTCCAGTGTTGTATGTATTAGTTTTAGTTGTAAAGCCTTGATCGAAGATACTCTCAATATTTTCAACAGTTCCATCCTCTATATAATTACTTACTTCTAATATATAATGGACATCATTTCTTTGGATTTTCATGTTGATATATCTCTTTTCCTCTTCTAATTGATCGACAGCTTCAATAGCATTAAGGATTAAATTTCCTAATATCTTATTTGTTTCATAAATCTTACAAGGAAAGGAAGATAAATTATCTCCAATGTAGTAGTACATGTTAATGCCTTTTTTTTCACCCTTCTCTTTGTAGGAAAGTAATAACCCCCCAACAGCTTCTGAAGCTATGGGTAATACATCGCTTACGTAGGATATTTCTTCTAGCACTGAGTTAACGTAGTCTACTGAATCATTGTATTTTCCGCTGTTTAGCATTTGTTTTAGAGCTAATATGTGATGAATAAAGTCGTGTCGCTGAGAACGCATTGTAGTGATATGTTTAGAAATGTCTTCTTCATATTGATCATCTAAGGAAACAGCTAGATGCTCAATTTTTTTTACCATATGATACCGAATTAGATACAATAATGAAATTGTAATTATAACTAAAACTATAGCTGATGTTATGCTTAAAAACTTTAACTGTTTGAATTCAAAAACGAAAATGTAAAACAAAAAAAGAAGGCCAAATAAGAAGACTAAAACAGATAAAACAGTATCGTTTTTATTATATTTTTTCTTGACTGGTATCGGAATATAATAATTTGCTTTTCTCAAGATGACATAAAATATTACCATTATCACAAGGTGTGAAACGGGACTTACTAAAGGTAAAGCACTCAATGAATGTATATATGGCAATTCTTTAAAGAGCATGAATCCGATAACCTCTGATATTAACAATAAAAGACATCCTAGCAACACAGCAATAAATGAAGCAAAACTATTCAGGTTTGTGACAAATGTCAACAGAAACCCAATCGCTAAAATCGTTACTAGAAGGTAAGTTACCGAAGGCAATGTTTCTTTTACCATTAACAGAATAATACTTCCATAAAAACTTAGGATGCATATCGGGATCATTTTATCTTTCAAAGAAACTCCAATTAATCGATACCCCACAAGGATAATGACTAACGTTTCCAAAAAACCACCGAAAATCGTCAATAACACGACAAACTTCCTCCTTAACTTTATAAAAATACCATAAAAGGAATGATATAACATCCTACTTTTGGATATTTTATTCAAATATTACAATTTAGGGCAATATATTTGCAAATTGGGATAAATTAAACATAGTTAAGACCCAACTGGACCTTTATTACCAAATCAACAAATAACTCTGGTAATATTTGTTTTGTAATTAATGCAATTTAGGTTAAACATGGAAAGATTCCCATACAACAATTTTTCGGAATATTAGAAAACATTAACGTGGGAAGTAGTATGAACAAATGATTAAAGAAGTTAAGTGAATGTATCTTTTCTCGTAATAGTTTTTGGGATTTTTAAAAGTTTAATTGAGTACTAGATTAATAACAGTGCCTAGTTTTTTTATTTTAAATAACATAATAGGAGTGTTGTAAAAATGAATGGTAAAGTTAAAAGTTCAACAAATCCTGACAGTTTATACTATAAAGTAGATGACATTATTATGGAGAAAGGCGAAGGAATCTATCTTTATGATCAGGATGGGAATAAATATTTTGACTGTGCATCAGCTACATTTAACTTGAATTTGGGCTACAGCAATAAAGAAGTAATTAATTCAGTAAAAAACCAAATGGATAATCTTATTCATGTCACTTCTTCTTATCAGACAGATTCGGTAAATACATTAGCACAAAAACTTGTTGAAATTGCTCCTAGTAATCTCACAAGAGCACACCCGAAAGTTTGTAGTGGTTCAGCTGCGAATGAAGGAGCTATTAAAATGGCGCAGTATAATACCGGAAAGCGTGATGTTATATCTTTGTTCCGTAGTCATTTGGGACAAACCTATATGATGTCGGCCCTTTCAGGTAATTCTTTCCGAAGAGAACCTTTCCCGCCTCAATTTTCATTTGGATTGCAAGTTCCAGACCCTTATTGCTTGCGTTGCTTTTACAATCAAAAGCCTGATTCTTGCGGAATGCTATGTGTAGAAAGAATAAATGATTTTATTGAATATGCAAGCACCGGAAATGTTGCAGCCATTATGGTCGAACCGATATCTGGAAATGGCGGTAATATAGTTCCACCTAAAGGATATTTCAAATCTTTAAAAAAATTATGTGAAGAACATGATATTGCATTAATTTTTGATGAGATACAAACAGGTTTTGGTAGAACTGGTAAAATGTTTGCTGCAGATTATTTTGATGTACAGCCTAATATGATGACTGTAGCAAAAGGGTTAGGTGGAACTGGATTCCAAGTAGCTGCCATACTTACTGAAGAAAAGTATGTAGGGATGCCTGGTCATCATCACTCATTTACGTATGGTTCGAATGTAATGGCGTCTGCAGCAGCATGTACTACGATTGACATTTTAAAAAGACCTGGGTTCTTAGAAAATGTGACTGTGGTTGGAGATTATATTATGGAGCGTTTAGAGGGAATGAAAGAGAAATTTAAGTTTATTGGAGATGTAAGAGGAGTAGGGCTAATGATTGGGGTCGAGATAGTGAAAGATAACAATGAACCTGATGTTGAACTTACTAATCATATTGCAAAATGTGCTATGGATCACGGCATAATTATCAGAACATCAAGATATGGCTACGGAAATGTTTTTAAAATTCGTCCACCGCTTACTATCACTCTAAGCGAGGCAGAGGAACTATGTCATAGATTAGATAGACTATTGGAGGAGATAAAGTGAAAAACTACATAATCGAGTTAGGCAGATACGTATATAGTAAAGTGAAAAATCAAAAGGGTACGTTGAAAAATCGTATAGTAAATGGGTACTCTCCGGGTGGGGATGCACAGTTTAATATTGATGCAGCAGCAGAAGCTGCAGTTCTTGAATTTATCTCAGAAAAGAAAGAACCTATTGTATTTTATACTGAAGACGGTGGATTAAAGACAATAGGAGAAAATCCACAATACATTCTAATAGTTGACCCAATTGATGGTACTCGCCCTGCAGCTGCAGGGCTTGAAATGTCATGTATCTCCATCGCACTAGCAAAATACAAAGACAATTCTAAAATCAAAGATATTGAATATGCTTTCTTAATGGAACTCAAAACAGGAAATTATATGTATGGAGATATTTTTTCGAATTTTATAGAGTTTGAAGGGTATAAGTGTGAATTACCAAACTTAAGTCATGGGATAGATATTAAGAATATGTTTTGGAGTTTTGAGTTTAACGGTCATCCTACTAAATTAATGATCGATTCTTATGGCCATTTAATTGATGAATCTGCAAATAATGGCGGAGTATTTATATTTAATAGTGCATCATATTCTATTTCACGAATTATTACAGGTCAAATGGATGCATATGTAGATATTGGCAATAGATTACTTAAAGATAATCCAGAATTGTTACGAGACTTCCAAAAAGTAGGGAATGGTCAAGTATTACATCTATTTCCATATGATATAGCTGCAAGTGTGTTTTTAGCAAAAAAAGCAGGGGTAATTATTACTGATGCATATGGAAAATCTTTAGATGAAACTTTGTTAACTGATATTAGCTTTAATAATCAACAGTCATGTATAGCAGCTTCTACCGAAGAATTACACCAAAAGCTATTGGAACAAATTAATTGGAAAGGGAGCGAAAAAAAATATGAAGGCATTGGTATGGACTGAAAATAAACAATTAGAATATAAAGAAGTCGAAGAGCCTCAGATACAAAAAAGTAATGATGTAAAAGTCAAAATATATGGGACAGGAATATGCGGAACAGACTTGAATGTGTTAAAGGGTAAGATGTATGCTTCTCCAAATATGGTTATGGGACATGAATCGGTTGGTATAGTAGCTGAAGTGGGAGAAAGTGTAAAAAATGTGAGAGTAGGAGATCGTGTTGTGATTGATCCTACACAATTTTGTGGAAAGTGTTATTACTGTAGGAAAGGATTAACATGTTATTGTGAAGAATTTGATGAATGGCAATTGGGGATCGGCTCTCATGGTACATTTGGAGAATATTATGTTGGGGAAGATAGATTTATTTATAAATTGCCTGATTCTATGGATTGGGAAAGAGCAACTTTAATTGAACCTCTTTCGTGCGTTCTTAGCGTTGTAGAAAAAGCGAATATAAAACCTGATGAATCAGTATTAGTCTTAGGGTCTGGACCAATTGGTCTAATGGTTCAATTGATTGCACGAAAACTCTCTAGAATTACAGTTGCTACAGAAATTGGCAATTTCAGAACAAAGGCTGCACAAAAAATAACCAAATATGTATATCATCCGCAAAAACTTAACTTAGAAGAAATTTATCGAATTAATCAAGGAAGAAAATTTGATGTGGTTATTGATGCGATTGGCAATCAACTAGAGTGGGCATATCCACTTATTGAAAAGGGTGGAAGACTTATTCCAATGGGTTTTGATGATACCTATGAGTTTACAGTTAAACCTTTTGAATTATTATCAAAAGGTATTACAATAGTTGGAACAGGAGAAGCGCATCATATGATGGAAAAAGCTTTGTCCTGTGCTATAGACCTACCAGAATTATCAAATTTAATTACAGATAAAGTATTACTTGAGGATTTTAATACAGCTTTTGGAGATCTAATCGGCATTGATTCTGTCACTAATGAAAGAAAAGATATTAAGTCTATAAAGACTATTTTAGTTTCTGAATCGTAAATTATTTAAAAACTTTCTTACTATTACTGAAAGTCGGTCCGCATATAGGAGATTCAGAAATTGATTTCATAAAAAAAGCCTCCTTAATTATATTTTTATGGAGGCTTTTTTCTATGAAAAAGGGATTGGAATAAATATGTATGTAAATACCTGCCTAAACATAGTATCTTCCTGGATATACAAGATATAGAAAATATGCTCAATGTTAAAATTTTAACAGAAATGAAACCATTGGCTACGAAATCAATTGTTATTTTTGATCAATCTAGTTTGTATGAACCAATATATAATTTAAGGTAATTGTACAAATATCTTTTTGTTTTTGTTTTTTAAAATACTCTAGAACGGCTAGTGTATATATAGCCCGTATGTTACCCATTCTTAATAGTATTTTCAATGTTGATTTCCCTTTCAAAAATAATTAATAGTGAGGAGAAATAATTGATGAAACGGTTGTTATGGATAAGTTTTTTCTCGTACATGTTAATTGCATTTACTTTAGTGATTATGGGCGCAATGCTTCCTGAGATTCTAGCTTATTATAAACAAAATTATAGTAATGGTGGATTACTTATTTTCAGTCAATTTATGGGTTTTTTATTCGGTGTAATTAGCATGCCTTTATTAGTAAATAAATTGGGAAGGAGAAATGTAGTAATTCTTGGTTTAATAATGATTAGTTTTGAAGTTTTTGCATTTTTTTTACCAAGTTGGCCGTTTCTTTTTCCGTTGGTTTGGTTAGCGGGATTTGGAGCAGGATTAGCCGAATCTTGCATAGCTTCCATTATTTTAGTAACGTTTCAAGGTCAACAAGCCAGGGCAATGAGTAAACTTGAAGTCGCTTTCGGATTAGGGGCATTATTAATCCCGTTTTTATCTAGCTTACTCATAAGTAAAGGGATTTGGGAGTATGCATTTTTAGTTTTAGGATTGAGTACCTTTATGATTACACTTGGTTGGAAATTACTATCTTTTGGTGAATTTGAAGAAATTCTTTTTAAAAATATTAACCATAATACATCCGCAAATAAAGAGAGTGCTCATTATACTAAAAAATCATTTTTAATCATTATCTTTTCTGCAATGTTTTTTTTCTGTTATGGTGGAAGCGAAGTGGCTATTGTTCATTTTTTCCCTTCAATTTTTATGGAAGAGTGGGGTATTCCTAATGCTCTTGCAACAATAACTGTAACTATTTACTGGTTGGCAATGGTAATAGGCCGTGCTTTAACTGGTGTAATTTCTGAGAAGATCACCTATAAATTTTTTTTACTTTTTATTACTATTGGAGGTATAGTCGTACTTACCCTATTAGCACTTAACGAAAATATTTGGTTTGCTTTCTTTCTATGTTTCTTACTGGGATTATTCATGGCAGGAATGTTTGCAATTGCTTTAATTATTACAAATCAGTATTTTCCTGGTCAAACAGAAAAAACAACTAGTATATTATTAGCTATGAATGGACTTGGTGGCTCATTAATTCCAATTATGATTGGACGAAGTATGGACATGTACCCGAGCCAAATCTCTTTTTGGTTATTATCTAGTATAATGTTAGTAATGTTAATTCTAATAATTGGAGTTCAAATTTTAGGATATAATAATAAAAAAGTGAGCATAGTAGAGCAGGAACATCGTTTTATAAAGAAGTGAGTACCGTTCTGCTAGGATTAAAAACGTTTCGAGTAGCGAAATTCAACAAGATGGGAATTCTGTTCAAAGCGAAATTGCATAAAATTTTTGGAGTAGTATCATCATTTATATATGAAAAGTAAAAACACGAGTAGTATATTTCAATACTCGTTGTGAAATATGAACCCAACTCGCAGTTATGGGTTATGGAATGCAGAAATTTTAGAAGTTAATCGGAAATCTGGTGGATTTTCTCAATATGATTTTACGATAATAATTAATTATGATACTTTATACAGGTCCACATAATCCACCAGAGGGTTCTGTCACACTAATTTTTGATGTAAAGTTAGATGGTGTTACTGTAACTGAAGTTCGGGAGTAATCTTTAAGAATATTTCTTCTTCAGCTAACAGCTACGTTAGTTGAGACCCGGGGCTGCCACCCTTATTAAGTTTCTGAAGATCAGTCATTTTCAATGGATAATGGGAATAGAAGAAGAACAGGATTTTGTTGTAGATGTTGTAAACCATAAGTATGATTTTAAAGCTATAGCAAAAATCATCCAAGAGAACATAAAGGCTTTATTAAAGAGTTCGAAATTCATTGAGCATTTAAGCTATTTTGGTCTTTACCGAAGGTCGGTTTAATTACATTGTAAAAATATAAAGCTGGAGATATGCAGCAAATTCATGCTAGGCTTTGGAATACAAAATGATTATTCTAAAAAAGAGGGATAACAAGGTCATCCAGTGGTATTATCCCCTACAGGTAGACAGAGTAAAAAGAGAGCATGATTGCACATAACCCTGTCAAGTAGACAATAAAAAAAGAGTATTTCAAGCTGCGGCCTTTTCTCGATATTCAATCGGGGA
>NZ_JAOPHO010000097.1:0-10186 GCF_033141925.1 Peribacillus sp. CSMR9 | reverse complement strand
GTAAAGGAAAGTGCTGCGTTATCGGATATTGGAACCTATGGAGATGGGAAATGGACTCGGGTAGCAATTGAAACAGTTACGCTGGATACTGCCGGCAAATCAAAAACTCACTCCTTGAATGGTGACGGTGTAAAGGTTTGTTTTAGAACCTTAGAAGGCTCGGTTAAGGGTGGATGTGGGAACGGGATGATGCTAGCGTTGATGATAACTATAATGGATTCAATACAGAGAATTTTGGATCTTATTCTAGTGGTACTTTTGCTATTTATTCAGGTGTTGGTGGAGATGCTGGCGACGAAGAACTATATATGACACTTTACGAAGGGGATTATTATACAGAAAAAATTGAACTGAGATGGTATGACTAATTTATAACATACAAATAATAAATTTGTTGAAAATTTAGGGCTGTTAAGACTTAAAAAAAAAGCCGAGCTTCCTTAGAGTAGGAAAACTCGGCTTTTTTGATGTCGAATTCTGCTTAGCGTATGTTTTCCTCGTTTTGCTACCGGGACCTCATTCCCATCAAGTTAAAATTTCTTTATACCCCCAAACGAAAAAAACCATCCTTTTAGTAATATTTATAGAAAAAATAGTTCATTTTTTCGTTTTGGGGGTATTCCTTTTTCTTAGCTTGATGGCGATGGGGTCCTGCCGACAAAACGCGAATACGCTAAGACAATTTTTGGAATAAAAAGCCCTGAATTTTCTACGCTAAGTAGAAGATTCAGGGCTTTGTTTGAAAAGACTTATCTTATTGTTGAACACTTTTTTTAAATATCTTTTTGATCATATTGTTTAACAGTTAGCCAAGGTTCAATTAGCATTTTTAAGTCCTGTTGAAATATGGTAGAATCCGCATTAATTTTGTTAATCCGATTATTTGGTTCGATAATTTACAACGATTGGAAATTTTTATACAAATGACCCCTTAATCCTCGAATGGTTTCCGTGCCCCTAATAAAGTTGTATCGTTTTGAAAAAAGATTGATTGAAAGATGGGCTATATTTGATGTGAAATGTTGACTATGGGGAAAGGTAATAAATATATCTTTAATAGTGTGATTTACAAGGTTGATCCGGAGAAAGCTGTGTTTAATAATAAAACGGTTAAATAACCTGACCCAAAATTCTATTACAAATGCGTCTTTCCCTCATACCGTCAATAATAGTGGTAAACATAGTCTAATTGTTTCTGACGGTGTAGATGTTGCAATAGAAGTAAAGCCTGATATAGCTAATTTTCATGAACTCCAAAGAAGATTAGTGCAAGGTATATCAGTAAAAAAATGGCGTCGACGAGTCAATACACTTATTTACGAAAATTCTAAGCCAGAATATATACGCAATCATTCAAAACAGGTCCCTTTTTTTATTTTTAGTATAAAGGCTAAAAGTAATATTGATGACACAATTAGAGAAATCAAGACATATTACGAAGAAAATGACGTCCCTATTTTTGAACAAATAGATTGTATAGTGGTATTAAACAAAGGAATTATTATTAATTATAAGTATGAAGAATTATATCCTTGGATCTCTACCTATACTGATGAACAAAAAGCAGGCTGGTTCTTTGAGGAATGAGACGACAACACTCTGCGGGATTTCTTTTGTATTTGGATTTGTCCTATGGAGCTTCAACTGATTTGAATGAAAGTTATTTAAACTACTATTTACTATCTGGGAATTATAATACAAGGCCGGTATAGAAACTTGAGCATCCAGTTTGGGTGCTTTTTTGTCTGAGTTTTAATGAATTTAAGATGATGATTGAAATAATAAAAGGAAGCATCTATTTGATGTTTTGAGTCCTTTAATTTCAGTAAATATGGCAGATATAAAGAGAGCGGGTGTCAGACACCGATTGATAGCTGGAATTTAAAGACTAATGGATCATTTACAAACTATTCAGTTAAATACATAATTAGGAATATTATGAATAAGGAGGGATTACATGTATAGAAAATCACTAACAGTACTATTAGCTGCGGGTATGGCTCTATCAACTGGTACAGTATTTGCACAAACAAACGGGGCAACAAATGCCCAGTCTGACACAGCTTTTGATAACAAAGTTATCAAAAAAATTAGTGCGGACAATATGTATAATACGATTGCCTATCTATCAGAGCAACCGAGGGCTGCTGGTACAGAAGGGGAGCTCCGTGCAGTCAAATACATAGAAAGTCAGTTTAAGAGTCTTGGTTTTGAAACAAAGGTTCAGCCTTTTCCCATCTATGATACGGTGCAAAATGTAAAAGTGAAAATTGGTGACAGTGATTTAGGAGAAACACCGCGTGCCATTAGCGGCAGTATCAGCGGGAAGGTAACGGCCGAACTTGTTAATGTTGGAAAAGCAAAGCCAGAGGAAGTTGGAGAAAATGTATCTGGGAAAATTGCACTAGTTGAACGTGGGGACATTACCTTTGTTGAAAAGGTTCAGAATGTCCTAAATAAAGGAGCGGTTGGCGTTTTAATGTACAACAACTCACCATCAGGAAATAATTTTGGACAAGTATCAGCGGGGCAAAATATACCTGCTGTAGCCATTACCCAAGCCCAAGGTTTAGAGTTGGTCGAACAGCTTAAAACTAAACAAATCACGTCAACTCTGGAAGTGGGAAAAGCTGAAAGAATCGAAAAGACATCCTACAATGTCATCGCTTCCCTAAAACCAAAAGCCAATAAGGATAATGGTCAAATCGTTACTGTTGGAGCCCATCATGATTCTGTCCCGGGCGGCCCTGGTGCAAACGATGATGCTTCAGGTGTATCAGCTGTGCTGGAACTGGCAAGGATCCTGGCCAAAACACCAATTGACACTGAAATTCGCTTCCTCACGTTCGGATCTGAGGAAAGAGGGCTCGTTGGATCATCCTTCTATGCAGATTCCCTTCCCAAAGAGGATGTAGACCGCATGGTGGCTCACTTCCAAATGGATATGATAGGCGGACGTGATGCTGGCGAGGATAATCCTGCAGGTGGTTTGATTATGTATACCATTGATGGAATGAAAAACCTTGTGACGGACCTGGGTTCCTCAGCAGGGGCCAGAACGATGGATGTTGCGATTCCTTATGGACAGCTGGGCAGGAGTGACCACCAACCATTCCATGAGCTTGGCATTCCATCCGCCTTGTTTATCCATTCCCCTGTAGAGCCTTGGTATCACCAGCCTACAGATACACTGGATAAGATATCGAAAGAAAAATTGCAGCAAGCAGCTGAAATTGTCGGTGCCAGTGTGTATCAAATTGCCCGTCCGGAAACTCCGGCATTAACAAATGCACGTGTAGCACCTGTCACGGTAGACTATGATTTTGATGACCGTCCGGTAGATTAAATACTTCATTGTACAGAATTACGAGATTAATAATGGGTCTTGGAGAAAATCAGGAGGGCAGCTGTGTAGTTTACAGATGCTCTCTTCTTTTTATCGACCAGCGCCTCGTGCTTAATTTTTTCACTATAATTAAACACTAATAATCAGGAAAAAGACCATATAAAAAATAAAACGCAAACTTCAATTTTTTGAAAAAGAGCAGCGCCCTATTAAAGTTCACCAAATAAATCGGTGGTTAGGATGCTTCTGATATATTTACGGTATATCCTAATTTTTCTAACCTTCGGACCGAATTGCGTACAATAGAAGCTTGCTAAACTAAGTTGTTTGACACATTGTACGAGACCAGTTCTTTTTACCGACTTAGAAGCGCATGGAAATTATTTATAAATACTAATATGCTTATGAAGTGATGAAAATAGGATAAAAATTCAGTCGTTATTAACTGAAAATTCTTAATTCACACGAAAATAAGTGTATAATATTATAAAACAGTTATCTAAGTTTGTGGGTTACTATTTCTTAATAAGGAGGCGATACTCTTAAACATGTATGGAAATTTATTTTTTAGAAAAGAAATATTAGGAGGATGCAGAAAAGGAGAAATTTATTAGTCTAGAAAGGAATTAAAGCAGCTAGTAGACGCTGGTAATGCGGGTTTAGGTATTGCGTTTCCACCAAGTCGTTCATTGTTTATTTTATTGGGATTCGCTCCTATTGCAGCACTAGTTTCGGAAGGTCAACTTTATGTAGCATTACTTACTGGGGGAGCTTATCAAATTTTATACAGACTATTTTTAAAGATGTGGTTTGTTCAACGCAATAAATTTAAAGCGCTTTCAACAGAATTTGTTCAGCCCATTAGCCAGTCATTTCGTGTTGTATTCAATTAAACTATGTATTTTAATATATACAAAAAATCACTATATATACATACTGGAGGTTTTAGGATGAAAAAGAAAAAAGCATTATCCGGCCTGATGGCTGTGAGTTTACTAACAGTAATTCCGTGGAGTTCTGGACATGCTGAGAAACCTCAATGGACAAATGTGAATACATATGAGGAACAGGACGGAAGCAAGTTTAATAGCGAAAACTATGACTTTGTGAAATTCTCACAAATTGGTTCCAAATTAAAAGAGCTTGAAAAACTTTCAAACCGTGTGAAAGTTGAAGTCCGTGGAACATCAGCTGATGGAAACCCACTCTACGTTGTCACGATTGCTGACCCAACAACGCAAGGGAAGTTTGGAAAAGTGAAGGCACTTAGAAAGCAAATGTTTAAGAATCCAGGCAAAGCTCAAGAATGGGTTGCCAATAATCCTGACTTTAAAGTTCCAATCATGATTAATGGTTCTATTCATGGGACTGAATTTGTCGGAAGCGATGCAATCCTTCAATTAATTGAACGTTTTGCTACCCAAAATGATTCAACAACCAAAGACGTTTTAAAGAATAACATTCTTATTTTCAATGTCGTACAAAATCCAGATGGACGGATTGATGCCACCCGCTTTAATGGCGAAGGAATTGACATAAATCGTGACTTTATCACCCAGTCGCAGCCAGAAACAAAAGAGATGGTTGAGCTCATTAAAGAATGGAATCCCATGGTGTTCCTTGATACTCATGGTTATGTGAAGAATTATCAGCCAAATCTGCAGGGGTTAATTGAGCCTTGTACGCCACCGCATAATCCTAATTACGAGTATGACTTATACGGAAAATGGGCCTATAAACAGGCAGAAGCGATGGAAGCGGAAATAATGAAGGATCATGGGAACTATTCAGGATCCTTGTATCAAAACATGAAAGGTACCTATATTCCGCTGCGCGACGATTCCGCTGGCTGGGATGATTACCCACCAATTTTCACACCAATGTATGCGATGTACCATGGTGCTTACGGTCATACATTAGAAGCTCCAACAAATGATTGGGATGGCGTACGATGGATGTATAATTCGATTATGGGGGCACTGAAATTTGCAACAGCTAACAAGCAATCCATGATTACTGATCAAATTGAAGTTTTTAAAAGAGGAATTAACTTTGACCATCCTTTTCATAAGGAAGGGTTGTTTCCAAAAGCCTACATACTTCCACTAGACCCTAAGGATCCGACTGTTACGAATAAGGCAGTAAATCATTTGATCAATAATGATATTGAAGTTGTTCAAGCTGTGAATGCATTTGAATCGGATGGAGTGTCATATCCAAAAGGAACTTATCTCGTTGAGATGGATCAGGCGAAAGCCGGATTAGCAAACACGATGCTCTGGGATGGGGAAGACATCACGAACGATACCCCAGCGATGTACGACATTTCCGCATGGAGTTTACCGGAGCTTTGGGGATTCGAGGCAGTAGCCACACAAAATCCTATTAAAGTTAAAGCAACGAAAGTAAACCAGATTACAGGTCAAGGAACGGTTTCAGGAAAAGGACCGTTTCTGATTCCGAACAGCTCTGTCCAATCGGTAAATTTAGTAAATGCATTGCTTAAGCAAGGAATACCTATTGTACGTGATGCACAAGGTAACTTCTTTGCAAAAGCAGTAGCTAATCAGGTATCAGCAGCGGTGAAAGAATCTGGGTTACAGGTTGGAACTGCTGAGGTACCAGTAGATGCAGTGGCTATTACGTCTTTAAAAGTGGCTATATTAAAGGATGGAGGTATGGGTAAACAGAAATCACACGCAGGAACAAAGCTCGCTTTGAAAAGACTAGGCTTTGATGTGACAGAAGTTACGCCAGTCGAAGTGGCTAAAAATACCCTTTACGGTTTTGATATTTTTGTCTATAGTGGAACGGAAAGTCTCATTTCTACCAACCTATCTCAAGCTAATAAAGAATTTGGATTACAGAACGATGGGCAACTTAATGCGTTTAAAGAAAATATGACAAGCTTCTTAAATGAAGGAGGCAAATATATAGCTGTAGGTGCTGGTGCATCTAGAGCAACTAAGACACTTGGTCTTACAGACGACATCATTAATGTAGGAGGTTCCAACAGTAATGGTATCGTAAAAGTCGATTTTGAGGGAACCGGTTTAACAGCAGGATATGGAGAGGATGATATCGGCTTTGTCTATCGTCCAACATGGTTCACGGGTACGGATAATGATGAAGTCGTCGCGACCCTTGCAGATTCAGATAATTTCTTCATAGCTGGTCATTGGAAAAATAACATAACCGCCAAGAGCCAAGCCGTAATCGTAAAAGAACAGAATAAAGATGTAACTCTTATTGGGTTAGAAGCAGGTTTCCGCGACCACCCGGATTACTTGTTCCGTCTTCTATCAAATGCAATTTTCGAAAAATAGTAGAAATAGCCAAAGCCGGATTCAGCAATGAATCCGGCTTTGGCTATTTAAAAAATGCTAAACGCTGACTACTAAGTCTTGAACAATTATCTCAGCAATTGCTATAACGGAAAGGATTGGGCTATATTTCTGATGAGGTTGGAAGTAAATCATGCATCTCAATGTTATCAATGGTTCTCCAGACAAAAAAGCAAACCCCGCAGGATTTGCTTATTCCGTTATAAAGGAACACTTTCCTTAATAACCATTCTGTTTTGATGGGCATCCATTGAAAAACCACATTGGTAGCTTTATACTTGCATGAAAGAAATATTTGCTTATTCAACTACCGGGGCATACTTTAATAAGCGTAGTGTCTTCGTACTGTGACATTATAAAAAAAACAGAAAGTATGCTGCAGTTATCTCGACATCTAAAGCAGCAGTCAGCTTTACCATTTTTAATGCTGTCACATTGGATCTTCCAGAAGACATATTCGATGGACCCCCAGAAAGAAAGACAATGAAGCTCCGCAAAGGGGATACGATTGATCTCGACCAGCTTGTCTCAATAGTTAGTCAAGCCTCTGTAGTGCTTTAATTTCAAATCAATTCTTTAAATCATTGGATGTAAATATTAAGAAACCCGGCTAATCTTCTCATGTGAAGATAGCTGGGTTTTTAAAGTTGGATGTGCTATCAGTCAAAAATCACACTAGTTTTTCTATCTTCATGTACGAGCGACTTCTTGGCTGAGCCAAACGCAAAGAGTATAGTTCATCTGCTTGATACTTACTAGATCGCTGTATAAAACCAACTTGTTTGGCGATTTCTTGTAGGACTATTGGAGATAAAAAGCGTTGTAAATCTTGTGCGAAAAGTGTTAGTTCACTAGAGATGATAGGATTCATAAAAAAACACCATCCTCTCTCGTAAACTTCTTACGATAAGCATAGCGTTTTTTCATTTTTGAAGGTATCGTCTTAACTTAGCTTGATGGGCATGTGACGCTACCCCTATCAAGTTTATCTTAGGTGATGTTTGAGCATTTTTTTATATAAAGTAGACCGGTGGATGCCGAGAATTTTAGCTGCCTTCGATTTGTTTCCGTCTACTTTCTGTAAGATGTTTGAAATAAGGTCACGTTCACGTTCTTCGTTCGCCACTTTTTCATTAATCAGCAAATTAGAGGTTGTTGAACTATTTCCTTGGTGAGGAGAACCTAATTGCTGATCTAATTCTAGATCAGTAGTTATCAGAGGATTAATAGTATGAGTTGAGATCTGGCCTGTTTTTTCACTAGAATATTTACTATATTTATTTTTAGTCTTCATAAGATAGTCTGTAAGATGTGGTGGCAGATCTTCTAGTTGAATTCGTGCTTGATCTGAAAGAACAACTAAGCTTTCTAAAAGGTTTGCCATTTCCCGAACATTTCCAGGCCAATCATATTGAATGAAGCTTTCCAAGACTTCTCGACTTAATTTAACGGGGGGGATTTGGTATTTATTGCAAGAATCTTCTAATAATTTTGATACTAAAATAGGAATATCTGTTTTTCTATTTTTGAGGGGAGGGATGTGCAAACGAATGATGTTTAGACGATAGAATAAATCTTTTCGAAAGGTCCCCTTTTCAACCAACTGCTCTAATGGCTGGTTCGTTGCGGCAATAATGCGTACGTTCACATGAATTTCATTAATGCCCCCAATCCTTTCAAATTTTTGTTCCTGCAAGATGCGGAGCAGTTTAGCCTGTAGGTGAAGGGACATGTCTCCAATTTCATCCAAAAAAAGCGTTCCGTTATGAGCCAATTCAAATTTCCCTGGTTTTCCTCCCTTGCTTGCTCCTGTAAAAGCCCCATGGTTGTACCCAAAAAGCTCAGATTCAAGCAACTCATCAGGAATAGCCGCACAGTTAATGGATATTAATGGACCATTTTTTACCGGACTTAAATTATGAATAGCTTTGGTAAACAACTCTTTTCCAACACCGCTTTCACCGATAATTAAAATCGTAGCCATTGTCTTTGCTGCTCGACGGGCTATTTTTTTAACTTCACCTATAGAGCTACTTTCACCGATAATTTTATCAAATGTGATCGTTTCTTCATCTTTCTTGGGATATTCAAGTGTAATCTGTTTATGACTCGACTTATCCTTAAGGGTCTGCATCCTATCAAAGACTTTAGAGAGCTCTGAAACTCCTTCGAAAACAAGCATTCCTATTGCACCAATCACTTTATCATGTCTCCAAATCGGGATTACGCTAGCAATCATTTCTTGCCCCTGCAAAATAACCGCATTATTGCGTTCCGGAATTCCCGTTTCAAGAACAACTGGCAACCGTGTATTGTCAATTACTTCAGTACAATGCTTACCTATAACTTCTTCCTTCCTCATTTGTACGAAACGGCTGTAGGAATTATTAAAAAGTTGGATTACGCCGTTTTGATCTACCACAGTTATACCTTCATAGGCTGTATCAAAACAAAGATCGTACATTTTTACTATTTGATCTAATGATTGTACTTTTTCGCTCAATAAAAAGAATTGGTTTAGCAACCTTCTCGTTGAAGGGAAACGACCAATAAGACGTCCATTTCTATCTAATACTGGAATACGCGTTCCAAACTGAAAGGAAAGTTCGTTTATAGGCTCGTCAGCATAGCAAGCAGGGAACTTATTAATCATGATATTTTGAATTTCTTGTTCTAAAGGTATGCCATTCAAAAATGCTCTCATTATTATTGAGAAAGTGACAATCCCCTTTACTATACAATCTTCGTTAACCACTGCAATGTTATCTATTTCGTATTTCGACATGATATTAGCAGCTTTAAAAATAGAGTCGTGAATTTGTAATAAATATGACTCTTCTTCCATCCAATCTTCAACGATACCGTCCTTAAAAATATTATAGGAGACGCTTTTATTATTTAAAACATTCATCAAGAATCACCTATCTTATATATAATTTTAAATTGATATGAATTTTGAATAATATTAATATTCAAAATAATACTAAAGGAAATTGTTGTCATTTGTCAACGGAGTTGTTCTTGTTTATCTACATAATTATCGATAGAGTGTCGCTTTTCGAAAACAGATATTTAAGAAACGGATGGGCACTTACAGGAAATTTGGCTTAATAACGAGTTGGCACAACTCTTGCATTAGTTTATAACTGTAAGTCAATTTTTTATAAGGGGGTGCAGTATGATTTTTATCGGAGAATTACGTACGCCTAATATTGTATATCATGGAAATGGAAGCCTTTCTAAACTAGGCAAAGTGGCAAGTGATTTAGGTTCCAAAGCATTGTTAATCAGTGACAAGCCTATGAAGGACCTAGGTTATGTGGCAAGGGTTATTAGATATCTTCAAGGTGAGGGTGTTCACTCGATTACATATTTGGGAGTGGACTCAGAAACAAAAGATACTCATGTTGAAGAGGCTTTGGTATTATCCCCTACAGGTAGACAGAGTAAAAAGAGAGCATGATAAAATGTTCTTAACAGTCTATCTGAGAGGGGA
>NZ_JAOPHO010000096.1:0-10282 GCF_033141925.1 Peribacillus sp. CSMR9 | reverse complement strand
TTGGTATAACCGAAAAAGAATTCACAGCAGCTTAGGATATCAAACTCCACAAGCCATTGAAGACCAAATTAGAAATGCAGCTTAAGATTTAACTTTTTTGTGTCCAAAATATTGACTCAAATCCAGAATGGACCATGAACACTATGTTTGTTGGACAAGCCAATAACATTCAACTATTTAACCGTTTTGTAAATGAAAAATACCCCTATCTCAACTCTCTCACTGATTTGAATATTGACAAGGCAAACAGGGATTGGCTATCTTGGTTAGAGAAAAACGGAGTATCGACTTCTTACATTAGCAAACGGGATGGATATAAAGTTAAGTCTCCCCGGGCCAAGTACTTATTAAATCTTCTAACTGAGTTTAATAAACTAATAGACTTTCGAGATGAATGGGAAAAAGACATTTGGGAAGCAAAAAATCTCAATAAAGAATATGGTGTGTATTTTAATCAGGCAGCCAGTCATACTAAAATGGACTTTACAGCGATTAAAAATATGAGATTTCGTGAGGAAACGAAACAATATTTAAAACGCCGTTTATTGTCAAATGATTTAACATGGGGATCAGCCAGAAATTATTTGAACTGTATTCCCGCATTCCTAGATTTTATTTTCTCACTAGAACCTGACTGGGATGACTTGACCAAGTTAACTAGAAATCATATTGAAAAATATCTTGAGCAACTAAACAAAGACTTAAAGGATAATCAAAGAGTCACAAATTCACGTCACTATATCATAAAGGCGGTATCCTTGGTTAAAAAATATCTTCAGGGTTTACAAGAAGTTTATTCAGATTTAGCACCTGAAAAGGATATTAGAGTACTTATTTTCCCGGAAGATAAACCAAAATATAAAAGAAGGCTAGATAAAGTAAACTACATCCCAGATGATGTCTTAGAGCAGTTATTTGACAATCTAAGCTATCTTCATGAGGATGTTCAGCCCATAATATGGATATCTTTCAAAACAGGCTTGAGATTATCTGATACTTTAAGGCTTAATCATGATTGCTTAGTAAAACTGAATGGGAAATATCAAATTGTAACGGACATTTCCAAAACCAATGTCCAAGATCACTCTATACCGATAGATGAAGATTTAGCGAATATTCTCGCAGTGTTAATAGACAAATCAAAAAAATATAGCAATGAAGAAAACAACCCAAATCGGTTTGTTTTTGTAAGGTATAGAGGAGTTAGAAAAGGACGTCCCTATTCGAATGATTGGGTTAGAGAAAAACTTAACGACCTTGCAAGTGAAAGAAGGATAGTCGATGAAAAGGGGAATATTTATCATTTTAAAATCCATCAATTTAGACACACATATGCAGTAAAGATGTTAAATAGTGGCGCTGATATACTTACAGTTCAGGAACTATTGGCACATGCTTCACCTGAAATGACCATTAGATATGCTAAATTGTTAGATGGTACAAAGCGTAAGGTGTTTGAAGAAGCCGTGAAAAAGGGATTGTTTAGTTTTGATTTTAACGGGGAAATGAAGCAGGTTAATCCGAACGAAAAAGTACCTTCAGATCTACTTGAGATGTTGTGGCGTGATCATAAATTAAACGCTATAGATAATCCCTACGGAAGCTGCCACGCAAGAATTAACGGTAATTGTCCTTATTCAGAGGAACCGCCATGCCTAACATGTAATGGTGGAAGCCCGTGCAAAGATTTAGCGATTGGATTCTCTGATTTGGATAAACAAAAATACGAATTATTAATTAAGACAGCGACAAAGACAATTGATATCTTAGAAGGCCGTGGAAGGAATGAAATAGCCGAAAAGAATAAAAAGAACTTGGAAAGATACCAAAACATCTTAAACACCATTGAAGAAGGGCATATTATTTTTGGTCGCCTAGATAGGCTAAAAAGAAAGAAGGAGTCAGCTAATGTCTAAATTTAACCTTCAAACACATTTAAAACAACTCCATAAAGATCGTAGGACAGCTACCACTAAAAAAGTAGATGAAGCAATTCAACGGCTTGTTCGAGCAAATGAGAACATTAACTTTAACAGTGTGGCAAGTGAGGCAGGAGTTGCAAAAGCGACCCTTTATAACAATCTAGTCCTTCGTGAAAGGATTGAGACTTTAAGACAGCAGCAGGTTACAGTTCCTACTAAAAAACAGATTCAACGAAAAATGAATGACAATAACAAGGATGCTCTTATCGATTCATTGAAACGAAAAATCAAAAGATTAGAACAAGAGAATAAAGATTTAAATGGGCAATTAAAAGTAGCTTATGCAGAGATATATAAGAAAATATAACCGTATTTATATCTTTGTAATAAAGTATAACTAAAAGGATGTAAACACCCCTTATTTTACTGCCAACAAAAGAAACCATTTTGAAAAAGGATTGTGTCAAAATGGTTTCACTATTTGGGTCTAGCTATGAAGTTTTTATTAAACTAACGCACTCGTTAGTTCAATAAGCAATATATAAATAATTATGCCTTCTCTTTTTTTAATTTACTTTTAGCTAATTCCTCCCAATCTTCAAAGGACAGCTTATCATTAATATGTTTTAAAGCATTAGGAACTTCAACAGAACACATCATTTCCAAACTGTTACCATCAGGGTCTTCAAAGTAAACGGAAGCATTTTCTGAATATGGTCGAATAAATGGCTCAATAGATTTTCTACTACCAAATGGCACGACTTTAACTTGAATAGAATCTAACCATTTTAAAGATTCTTTTAAATTTTCATATGAAACTCGAAAAGCAATATGTCGTAAGGAAGGATGGTATGGCGTTTGATACTCATTTCCCTCCCACAAACCTAACCAACTTTTTCCTTTTTCAATCCAAAAAAAAGCAGTTTCTTCATCACGCCATGCAAATTCCAAACCCAGCTTTTTATAAAACTCCATTGAAACATCTAAGTTTTTTACAGGCAAATGTGCTTCAAATATTCCTTCTATCAAGTTCTCAACCCCTCTACAATTATGAATATATTACCAATTATAGATAAACACATGTTTTATACAACTAATCTGCCCCGTTAGCCATCCATGAAGCGCAAAAATCAGCGCTTCACCACAGAGAATGAAAATTGGTCTCTATGTCGATAATGTTTTAATGGCTGGCGAAGAAGGTCGTTGAACTATGGTGCCTTTGAGCCCATCCGTTAGTCTGACTCCGACGACCACGGTGTACCACCGACTGTCGCGCCCTTTTTGGGTAGCACTCATGGGAGATTAATCCTTTTTTGGTCGTCGCGCTAGCCTCTACTTAATTTGCTTTGATTGGAGGTTTTTGTTTAACGATTTACCAAACTCAATCAGATCACTCATAAGGCTCAGCCTTTTTTTAAAAAGCGTTTTTACTGGGTCTATTTTGTTGTGGTTTTTTCTGGATTTTGAGCTTTTTTAATTTTCATGGGAGTTCAACAAATATTTCTAATTACAAAAATTCATAATAACTATCTAATAATTCTTCGCTTCCGTTTTCTGCTTCTTTCTCATCCATTTCCTTATCTTCTAGCCATTGTTGATAATGGATTATCTCATGAGCCATGCTGCGTAAAATTTCCCATAATGCATCATTTTTTCCTCTTTCTGAAACTAATTCTTCATAATCTCCTGTTGCAATTCTTATGTAAGGTTCAACAGTTTTATCATAAGGTGCAAAAAAGGTAGCACTTGCCAGTTCTTTTGTATCTCTGGTTTTAAGTTGATAATCCGTTTTTAGGTATACAACAACCCTTATCGGAAATTCCATATATGTACGTAACCAAACAGCAAAGCTTAAGCAAGTCCGTCTTACTGATGGATTAACATCCTTTTCACATTTGACTCTTAATCCTGAGCGTCGATATTGCAAATCACTGGTTGTCATAATAATTCACCTTTAGTTTCATGTTATTGCATAATTCGCTATCTTTCCGAAATTTCCTTCTTCCACTAACCTGCCCCTTTAGTTCCATAAGGAAAGAGCTGCCATTAAAGACAGCTCCGATCTTAAGCTAACGGAACCGTTGGCTTATTGTCTAAAAAATTCACAATTGGTTTTCAAAGTTTTTGCTAGATCCATCTATAGATATTGCTAAATACTTTCTAGAGGTAATAAGATTAATAAATGAAATACATAAGGAAATCGAGGCAACAATAAATACAACTACAATGCTGTATCGCTGGCCCAGTATCCCCATCATAAGAGTTGATATCCCGAATGTTGCCATTATTAAAGAACTCTGAACTGCATAAACCTTAGCCAAAAGCTTTTCCCTAACTAAACTTTGGATGATTGTATGAATAGAAATCATCCTCAGTTCTTCGAATAAACCATATAAACCAATAAGCAAAAGAGAAAGGATGGGATTTACATTAACTCCAAATAAGAGAGTCATTAGAAAGACCATAAAGCCTCCAAGCAATAGCACATTCTGAATATTTTTGTTAATGAATTCAGATTGTCTATATGCAAGTATTCCTGCTAGAAATAAGCCTAATAATAAAGAGGTGTTTATATAACCCCACCACTCAGTTCCTACACTTAGCCTTTTGTCTATAAAAGGGTATAGAATGGATGATACCCAAACTGGACTAGCTATAGAACCAAAAAATAGGGTTAAATGAAGGACACGCAGCCTCTTATCTTCTGCAATTAATCTCCAACCTTCAAACATTGAAGTCATTTTACTTTCCTTTACTGATAGTTCTTCAAGTTCTTCGGATTGTTTCTTTTCTTTGACTTTAACGAATGCCAGCAAGAATGTTGATAATACATACAAACTAAACGTCAACATTAATAGCCCATTAGAATGCAAAAATGCTGCTAATATACCACCTGCAGCCCATCCACCCATCTGAATGAATTGATGTATAGAAGACATAAGGCTATTTGCTTTTAATAAGTTTTCTTCCGAAACAAGTTGAGGTATTAATGCACTACTTGCTGGATTAGCGAAACTATCTAAAAAAGTGATAAAGAAAATAATTATATAAACCGTTTCAATCGAATCTTTAGATAATAATAATGATACGTACAGGGTTAGCACAAGTAAGATACAAGTTTTAACTAATTGAGAATTAAATAAAATCTTTTTTAACTTGTATCGATCTATGAGTAGTGGTGCTAATAATCCTCCTAAAAACCCTCCAAGCATATTTATTACAGGAACCAACGAAACATAAAATAAAGAATTTGTTACATTGTAAACGCTTGTTATAATCGCAACAATATAAAAAACATCTCCAGCATTTGCTAAAGATTGTCCTGCCATCAATACATTAAATGATTTATTCTTCAATGCAAACAACCCCTCTTATTTAATTTTTCTAAGAGAAAAATATTTGTTTACATTGGTTTCACTCCTTTGAGATCTTTTTAGATATATTTCACTCAACTTTGTATTCATTGTTATATCGAATAATAAAAAATCTAATTAGGAAGAGAGGGTGTTTGCTTATTTTCGATGGTAATATTTGTATAAATAATAATAGCACAGAAAAATTCTGTTTAGAAGATACAATAAAATTACTCAGCTTAGGTTCCTTATGGAACTATCCTGCCCCGATAGTTCCATAAGAAAAAGCTGCCTTATAGGCAGCTCCGATCTTAAACTAAAGCACCCGTTAGTTTAAGTGTAATATTTCACAAATATTATAAATGAGAAAAATGAATAACTAAAAATACAATAGGAGGAATTATTATTGATGGTAGAAGATTTAAAGTATTAAATTTCTTAATCCCCAAAATATTTAAACCAGATGCGATTATCAATATACCTCCTACAATCGTCACTTCGTTCAGAAGATCATTATTTATGGAGTTCTCCATTAAAATAGCAATTAAATAAATGGCACCTTGCCAAATAAATAAAACAATTCCTGCAACAGCTATCCCAATACCAAATGTGGATGCTAATACAATCGAGGTAATCCCATCCAACACCCCATTTGCAAGCAGATACGTATAATCTCCCTTTAACGCTGCCTCTACAGGACCTAAAATAGATAACGTTCCAATACAAAATAATAGGATAGCAGTCGCTAACCCCTCAGCTAAATTACCTCTGGAATATTTATTAACTAAAGCATTAAATTTTGATTCTAAATTCAGCCTTTGACCGAGCAATCCCCCTACGGCTAAGCTTACAATAAAAAGTACCGGATATTTGCTGGAAGGTAAATGTTGCACTAGTGCATTTATTCCTAACCCCAACGCAACTAACCCCATAGCCTGCATTAGAATGTTGTGATATTCATCTTTTATCCCCTTTTTAAAGATGCTTCCGATAATGCTTCCGATTACTATCATCATTGTATTAAAGATTGTTCCAAACATAATCATTTCTCCTTTTAATTATTGTTCTATCCAAAAATATAGACCCTCCTGTAACGGGAGGGTCAACACTTTATTGGTATTTGTATTTCTGTCAGATAGTCTTCTTTACTACCTGAGATATAATGGTCAATTATTGTTCTTTCAATGGAATCCCCGATAACTTGGAAACCGTTATCTTGAATACAATTGAGTAAGCTTCTATAATGTTCGGGTGAATCGCTGTGATTTCCATTATAATAAATGCAGGCATACATTCCTTCGGGAAGAGTTGTCACTAAAGGATTTTGAATATCATCTTCTTCGACTAAAATAAATATCGAGTTATATTCATTGAACTTGTTGTTTAATGTATTATTAATACTTATCGTAAGACCTACTCCCCCAATAAATATAGAAGAACTCATATTAGACAGACTCTCTAATCGTCGTAAGGAAACTTCCATCTCAGGTTCTGAACTGATTATTTCCATTAATCTTACTATCCTTCTCTCTTTCCTCTCCTGTATGAATGGCACTTCCAATTCTTTTATTTCTCGTGCTAATTTAATGTCCTTGATTCGATTTTGGAACCTTCGGTTAATTCGTTCCAGTTCTTTCATTTTTTTTTCGGTTAATCGTTTCTGTTCCTCTAAGAGATACAAAAAACCATCGATATTCCTGTCGTCTAGATGTCCCTTGATCTCCTTTAATGAAAAACCTAATTCCTTTAAATAATGAATAGTGTTCAAATGTTCAAATTGTTCCGTTGAATAATATCTATAACCGTTGTTTAGATCCGTATGTATAGGTTTTAATAAATCAATTTCATCATAATATCGAAGGGTTTTTATGGTCGTATTATGGAGTTTAGCCATTTCTCCAATTGAAAATCTATTCTTCAATTTAATCTTCCTTTAGAAAAACTTTATATTATCACTATAATACACAATTATATGAAGTTAAACTAACCTGCCCCGATAGTTGCATAAAGAAAAAAACTGCCTTAAAGACAGCTCCGATCTTCAGCTAATCACCCGTTAGCCATTCATGAATCGCAAAAATCGGCGATTCACCACAAAGAATGAAAATGGTAAAGAAACTTATTTTCATTGTAGTTCTTTAAGATATTGAGTTGTTGGTTGGAATTTCTTTATACGCTTTGCTTCTTATTCAAAAAAGCCGCCATTTAGGGGCAGCTAAAGCGAACCATTATTTATCTTGTTAGTGGAATCTTAATATCATTACCAACTTCAAGAATGCAGTTTTGACGGTTCTTGACAGGAGCAAAAACCATGTTGTATTCATCATTGGCACCTGATACCTCACCCTTATTAAAGATAGGATCAACTTTTTCACCAGCTGATTTTAGAAATACACCAGACTTTTTATTGTCAACGAAATACCCGTATTTTTTATTTACTTTCCTTGCATTAAGCAATTTATGCTCTAACTTGCTCATCTTTCTATACTGTGATCCACTCTCAGCAGTTTGAAGTTTTATATCAGATCCAGTAACGACAACTCTTGTTTCTAGTGGCGAGAACTCTACCCTTATAATTTTGTATGTTTCTTTTTCAAAAATAAATTCTTTGTTTATTTCCATAGTTTCTCTTTTTAAAACAGCTGATTCATCAAGCCTTATATCAAGTGGCCATATTGTTTGTACTTTTCGAGTCTTATTGTTATCGTATATCGTCAAATTTTCAATTTCTAGTCGGATGTCTTGTCCGGCATATTTTTTTAGGGATTCAAAGGATAAAGCTTTAACCACTTTGTTTTCTTTACTATCGTAATATCTACTTCCCCAACCCACACAAGATAATGATTTTTTCTGTGTATTTCCAACAAAGAGGTTAATCAATGTGTCTCCCTCAAAATTATCGATATAATAATTTTTTAAATTTGTTTTCTTACTTTGGAAGGTCAATAAAAGTTTGGTCTCTTTATCATCCGTCATTATACTCTCAAAATGCACTCTTATATCATTTTTATTATCATAAAAAGTTTGATTAACAGGTTGGTCTAGTCCTAGGCTAATTGCAGTTCTAACCCCTGCATCATCAATATGCTTACTCAAAAATATTTTATCGTAACCTTGTTTTAATGCCATATGTTCTTTAACTTGATTTGCATAAGTAATGAGGGGACAGAACAACATTGTTAACGATACCACAGAAGCAACCATTATTTTTAACATTTAAACACCTCTAAATTTTTGGTATTTTAAAGATAAGATGCCCCTGAAAAATATTTTTGATTCAAAGAGATGTTTTTACTAATTGAACTGAAAGGTTTTTCTCATTTCACATATTATACATGACTAATATATATTAATCCTTTACTAATAAGCTTTTTTTATTTTTGGTCTTGATAAAAAATGAAGTCACAACGAAATTTCCCGAACTGCTCCAGTTGGATATTCCAAATGGAATTATTCTTGATGGTGAAATAATTGTGACTGATCAACAAGGTAAGCCTGAATTTGAAGCAATGATGCAGAGATTTTCTTCTAAGAAATCAGAACATGCTATACAGTATTGCGTTTTTGACGTAATTTATCATAATGGTCAAAAGGTAACTCATTTACCTCTACACGAGAGAAAAGAGCTGCTTGAAGAAATAGTGGAAGATTCGTATTTGATTTGTAAGGTTAAATGGATGTATGGTAATGGCCCGGCCTATTTTGAGCTTGTAAAGCAACAAGGGCTTGAAGGCATCGTCCAGAAGAAAGCAAATTCGAAATACCAGTTTGGTAAACGGTCACATGACTGGTTTAAGGTAATCAACTATCAATATACGGATGCAGTGATTACCGGATTACGAAAAGATGAATTCGGTTTGCTTTTAGGGATTGAAGAAAATAACCGGATAAAGCCAGCTGGCATAATGGAGTTTGTCACTCCTGCAGCAAGGAAGCAATTCTATAGCCAGTATCAAGATTTAATTATTGATGAAAATAAGAAGTTCATTTATTTAGATCCGAAGATTAAGTGCAAGGTAAAGTTTAGAAATTATACAAAGGCAGGCTTGCTCCGCATTCCGTCTTTCGTAGAATATATATAATCAAATAAAATAGTGAAGGTGATTTTACTTTGTCTGAAGAAATTCCAGAAGAAAAAAAGGAATATGACACCACAATTATTTATGACTACGCAGATTATCCTGACATCGTGAGTGGTCGCTGTGACAATTGCGGTAAAGCTCAGTTTGAGAGTTCGGTTAAGAATTATGTATATATTCGTAAATGCAGAGAGTGTGGAATGAAGAAATCGATTTAACCCTATATAGTTATAGGGTTTTTGGGATTTAATTATCAATTTTTATTTCAATTCAACAACTGGTCCTGTTGTTTTTTCAAATCCGACAAACCTCTTTATTTTGAATCGAATAGGTAATTATAAGACTAAAGGAAGTTAATTTCGTTGTAGAGCGTTTCTTAGCATCAAATGTTTAAAAAAGTAGAGTTTTTGACTTTTAAAAGTTATGTTTTCACTTTTAGTTAGGTTTGCGTTTAGCTTTTTTTAAAACATTTTTGAGATTTAAATATATTTGGGCGGCAGCACTACAGACTGATCAGAAAGGAAGAACACCTTTCTGTCATTCTGTACGTGTCGCTTCGCCATTAAATGGCCCGATAACCACGAACTGTACGGCTAACGCCAACATTTCGTAGGTTCCTTTTCCTTTTAGGGGTGCAGCCATTGGCGGTACCCCTAAAGGGTCATATTTATGAATCTGATAAATATATGTTGGATTAAATTGAGAATCAGAACAAAAAAATAACCTCATAAGAGATTCAAGGTGTAGCTACTAATTTATCTACTACATTTCCATTTTCATCATAAATCACAAGAAAGGGTTTCCAAGTCATCCAATCTTCACTTGCCCTTGCAGGAAGCAAAAACAATGCACACATAAAGACTAGCGATATCCTACGTAAAATTTTTATTTACATCCCCCTGTTTTTTCTTCTTTTTTTCACTATAAT
>NZ_JAOPHO010000095.1:0-10740 GCF_033141925.1 Peribacillus sp. CSMR9 | reverse complement strand
ATCGTAAGCGATACAGCGACTGATGTATCCCTCAGGAATCCTAAAGATTTAGGAACCTTGATTTGCTCTGTCGTTTTATCCTTATAATACAACTAATCTGGTTTTATTTTGTTCGTAAAAGAATACGACTGTCATAGACGTCCTTTCTTTATCCTAATGAATAAACATAGTTGATACCCAATAGTTTGTGAATAAATGTACTTAAACTATCGGGTGCGTTAGTCTAACAAGCGAACAAAAAAGTCGATTCCTTATCAATACAGGAAATCGACTTTTTTAGGTTGAAATTTGCTTAGCATACAAAATTTTCGAAATGTTGGCGGTACCCCATGCCCATCAAGCTAACACCAAAGAGTACTTAAAGTAGATCTATTTCTACAAGATAATCGTTCATGCAATTAAAGAAAGACATGCCAAATAAGCCTCTGATAGGTCATTTTTTTTCGCTATGCTGCACTCTTGTGACACATGGTATACTGATAGACAACACCCAATATATCAAAGACTGTCTTTTTCTCATAACGGTGGGATTTTCGCCCGTTTTTCTGTAGGAGGACAAACAGGCGAAGTAGAATCTTTGATAGCTCTTGGGTGCTTTTTTGTATCGCTTGAAACAGCAGTAAAAAATAGTCTTTGATGATATAAATAGCTTTATATTCACTAAGTTCTCGTTTTTTCTGGATGAGGAGTAGTTGTCGCATTTGAAACATGGTAGAGGAACAGAGAAGAATGCCAATCAGTTGACCATAGAGATGACATTCTAATCGCTCTTTTTTGATCTCTTTACAATCATCTATTTCAAAGAAGGATTTCCAAGTTTTAAAGAGTAATTCGATTTGCCAACGTAAGGAATAAAGATCGTGAACATGTTCCGTTGCAACATCTTCGGGTAGAGCATTGGTTATGTATACATTCATAGCACTCAATCGTTTACTGCGTTCTTTCATGACAATCCCTTTCTTTTTCTCCTTTAGGGCTTGATTTTCCCACCGTTTTCGGGTTTGTTCTTCCGTAAGCCGGTGGATAATGACTCTAGTCGGCAACTTTTGATACTGGCCAATGTAAACGTCAGAGATCTCATAGGTTTGTCCTGGTTTTAATTGATGCATAATCTCTTCCATATCCAATTGAATATACTCGGTTTGTTTTTTGACCGTTCCATTTTTGAAGTATTCGGGATTAGAATTTCGCAGATAAATCCGAGTGTTTAATTTTAAGCGAGAGATATAATAGGCTCCTTTCTTACCCATTTGATAGAGATCTTTCAAGTCAAAATAACCTAAATCACGTATACATAAGTCACCCGTTTCTACCGTTTGTAAGCACGTAGAACCGTAGGTTTTATCATTTTGTTTACCAGGTCCTGAGTGAACGTGCAGGAATTGACCACTGAGGAGATCATATTCTAATTGAACCTTTACGCCAGCTGTATGACTACTGCCTCCAGATCCTTGATAGGCTGAGGCAAACATGTCTGGGAGTTGAAAGGTCGTAGAATCCAAGATTCGTATACGCTGAAACTGAGAAGCGTAACGATGAGGAAGAGCCTGAGAGGCATATAGCTTTTGAGTAAGCAAGGAAGTAAATACCTGTTCTAAGAACTTGACAGCCGAAGGATTAAATCGTTGATTGAGTCCTTCAGGACTTATCAAGACTCCCGTTGAAGATTCTAAACAACTACATAACTGTGTTAGGGAAGTACTCGCTACTTTTTGGCTTAACCACACGCACAACGCTATTAAATCTTTAGCTTGGTACTTACTCGTCCTTTGAACAAAACCTACCTTTTTAGCTAGCTCTTGGAGACCTTGTGGAGCCAAGGATCGTTGTAGTTCCTGTGAAAAGAGGGTAAGTTAGTCTGAAATTTCGCGACTCATAAAAAAACACCAGCCTTTCCATGATATTACAGAAAGGAAAGCGTTTTTTTCGCTTTCGGGGAAATGATTTGCCCTTAGCTTGATGGGCATGTGGTGGAACCCCTAAAAGGGGAACGTTAGACGGTCAAAAAATTGAAGTGAAAAATACTTCTGCTACACCAGGGGATTTTCAAGAAGAAACGCAAATATGGAATATTGAAGTAACAAGCGAGCAAACCGATACTGAAGGGAAAAAGCAAAAGGTTATCACTCCCTATTCTGTCTTACTTAAAGCCAATGGCGACACTTGGAATGTGGACGGGGTGAGGATCGATGAGTGAACAGGCTGCTGTTGAATCAATTGGCAAGGAAGAAGTTAACCAAGGATCTAAGTGGTGGAAATGGTTGATTGGGGGCAGTTTGTTAGCTTCTTCGCCTTTGCTGGTTATGCTTCTTCTGTTATTCGGGTTTATGTTCATGTTTCTCATGATCTTTGGAACGATGACGGAAGAAGGTGAAACAAAGATCATTGGAGGGGAGATTTCGCAAATTGGAGAAAATGAAATCCCTGCTGAATACCTTCCCGTTTATAAAGCTGCTGAAGAAAAATACGGGGTTCCGTGGAATCTGCTTGCGGCTCATCACCGGGTAGAAACCAGGTTTTCAACATTAGAAACTATGGTTTCCCCGGTCGGGGCAATCGGACATTTGCAATTCATGGTTTTAACTTGGATTGGTTGGTCATATCCAGGTGGGGATCGGCTAGGAAATGCAGATAGAATTGATTTTGCGTGTAGTATTGGCCAATCGGTCCCAGCTTCAAAAGACGGTAAGGTGGTTTATGCCGGTTGGCAAAACCCGAATAATCATAAAGAAGGATACGGACTTTATGTGTGGGTGGATCATGGAAATGGTTCTAAAACGACATACGCCCATTTATCCGGTTTAAGTGTAAGTCTGGGTTGTGGAAATGGGTGATGTAGTCGGGAAGTGTGGCAACTCGGGTTCGTCAACGGGTCCACATTTACATTTTGAGATTTTTCAAAATGGATCTCGGATTGATCCGTCACCATTTATCGGTTTATAACCCAGATAACTAAAAAACGGCTTCACAGAATCGATTTTGCGGGACTTTTTGGTCAGCGGTAAGGGTATGAGTCTTAAATGTTCTAAAAACAAAAATAAAGCCGTTTAAAAACGTTTTAAATCGATGTGGATAATTTCGCATCTTTAAAAATTTAAAGGAGGGTTTAATATGCCAGCTTTTTTCACACCAGTAACACCTATTCGATATGTATCTTTTAATTTTGAAGGATATATTGATTCATTAAAAGAGAAGTATTTGGGTGACTTATCTTTTTATAATGATTTAACGAAATATGCATCAAACGAAGCACGTTTAGAACAAAAGAAAGATAAATTTGAAATTAAGTTAGATCACTCACACGTTGTGGAACGAGCAAAAGAACGTAAAAATAAACAAACAAATGATACGCCTGTTAATAATAAGAAGTATATTCAAACGAACTTCAGTAGGTCTGTACATGAAGGAGGTGAAAGATGATGAAAAAACGAAACGTAATAATCGCATCCATTCTCATCTTTTCACTCGTAGTCGGTGTATATGCTTATCAATTCATGTTTCCGAAACAAGAATATGCGGTTAGTACATCAGATCCGCTTGCAACGAAAGTTGGAATGGATGTATTAAAAAACGGGGGAACAGCTGTTGATGCTGCTATTGCGATTTCGTATACGCTTGGAGTTGTTGAACCTTATGCCTCAGGAATTGGCGGAGGCGGAGGTATGTTAATCGATCGTGCCGATGCCTCTCCGACATTTATTGATTACCGAGAGGTAGCACCTAATGATGATAAAGGTGAAGAAGTAGGTGTACCAGGATTCGTCGCTGGTATGGATTATATTCATCACAAATATGGGACGTTGCCGATGAATGAGTTAATTGATCCTGCTATTGGATATGCAGAAAAAGGTTTTACGGTGGATCAAGATTTGCATGATCATCTCATATCGTATAGCGGCAACATTGATGAGCAAGAACTAAAAAGCTTTTATTCAAATGGAAAAGCGATTGATACTGGTGATACTTTAAAGCAATCGGAGTTAGCAGACACGTTGCAAACCATCAAAGAAGAAGGACCAAATGCTTTTTATAAAGGTGAAATTGCAGATGAAATACAGGGTGAAACAGAAATTTCAGTACGTGATCTACGTGAGTATAAGCCTGTGGAACGAAAGCCTTTAATGACGACTTATAAAGGGCATGAAATCATCAGCGCACCTCCTCCGTTTTCAGGTGCAACATTAATTCAAATGTTGAAAATGGCCGACAAAGAAGATGTTTGGAGTTTAAAAGAGAAACACCCAAGCCTTTTCTATCATTATCTCAGTGAAATTTCGAAAGTGGCGTATCAAGATCGTTTGAAAAAGATGGCTGACCCATCATTTATTAAACAAGCATCTGATGACTGGGTGGATGATCACTACGTAAATTTATTAATTAAACAAATTAATGAAACCCAAGCTAACAAAACGAAAGTTAGTGACGTGGAAGAGCACGAAAGTACAACCCACTTCGTTGTCATAGATGGTGATGGAACGGTTGTCTCTACAACGAACACACTCAGTAACTTTTTCGGAAGCGGTAAATATGTAGATGGTTTCTTTTTAAATAATACGCTTAGTACGTTCGGTGAAGGAATTAATAAAATCGAAGAAGGAAAGCGCCCGAGAACGTTCACAGCGCCAACTATTATTCGAGAAGGTGACGAATGGATAATGGCCATCGGTACACCGGGTGGAAATCGAATTCCACAAGTGCTAATGCAAGTAATGGGGAACTATTTTGAAAATAACCAATCAATTAAGAAATCCATTGAAAGCAAACGAGTGATTTTCGAGTCGCATAAGTTTTATTCAGAAGCTGAATTGAATGAACAAACAAAAGATCAGCTAAAAACATATGGGTATGATTTGGAAACTAATGATAACCCAATGTTCTATGGAGGCGTTCAAGCGCTCGTCAAAGATTTAAAGAAAAATAGGATTAAAGGTGACGCAGACTTACGGCGTCACGGTTCATGGGAAAAAGATACTAAATAAAATAATGGAGGATTGAATAATGATCGTAAAACAAATCGTAGGAGTAATTGGCCCAATTGCAATTATAGCAGGAGTAGTTGCTGGACTTGGATTGCTAAAACATCCAGCAACATTATCTCCGATTGGGGTACAGCCACATCGCCATCAAGCTAACAATAACGAGTTACCCCAAAACGATAAAAACGAGTAAGATGTACAAAATTTTCGTTCTGGGGGTATTATGATTTCTTACCTTGATGGGCATGTGGCGGTACCCCATGCCCATCAACTTAAGCATTCAGAATTACCCCAAAACGAAAAAATGAGCTTTTTTGCTACAAGTTAGCAAAAAATTTCGTTCTGGGGGTATTTACTTTTCTTAGCTTGATAGAAATATGTGTACTACCACGAATAGAACGGTACCTTTTATATATTTTCTTTCGTAATATTAACCCCATATTCCCTATAAAAATCTAAAATTGCAGATGCATTCACACCCAAATCTAATAGATTTTCCGGAAAGTAAATTTCAGAATCCGGAACCACAATATCAGATGTTTGTAAAATGTTCTCTGCTTGGACAGCTGCTCCTAAAGCAGTAAGATGTGTCTGTCCTAACGGATCTGATATGTTCACACATCGTCTATGCAATACACCAGTAGCATCATAACCTTTAAGATGAATAACTATGTTATGTGCACTTCCCCTTCCGGGTTTATAGAGAATATTTTTCCGTAAATCGGTAAATTTTTCTCCACTAATCATTTTCCAAATCCCTGTATTCACCAGAGAAACCAGTCCATATGTAGATATTTTACTATCAAAAGCAATACGAAAGTTAGTCGAAACAGCATGAATTGATTCTGGCAGGGTTACGTGATCGGGAGTATCCAAACGATAACATTTGGTTATATAACCGTTTGGAAAGCGGACTTTGATTGGATTAGTCATTGGATAAGCCTGTCGCATTCCCTCTCGAGCTTTGACTTCAAACGGAATAGTTAACCGGTCCATATACGCTGTTGAATTTGGTCCTGCTTTGTCTTGAAGAGAATATAGTGCGTTGATATCAACCGTAACCTCTTGAAGATCTTTTGAATAAATTTTAGAAAAAAGGGCTGCTGTCCCCCCCATCCACCCTGAAGCTAATACAACAGGGGATTGGACCTCAACATTTTTTAATCGATCAATAGAACTCTTAAAGCGTTCAGTCCAACGAGTAATGTCAACCAATGGAATTTTTTTTCGAACTGCAGATAGGAGTAGTCTATCTTGAGGGTCATTAACCGCATTAACAACTAATGTGAAATTATCATCCAAATTTCTTAAAGGATCATCTGTTGTGTTGTCTACCTTGACTATTTTTACTCTCTCTGATTCAAAAGGTAACGCTTTCCCTAAGGTTCTTCCTCCTAATCTAATTTCCAAATCAGGATGTCGATCATGTAAAATTCGAGCAATTTGACTACCAACAACTCCATACCCACCAACAATTAATACTGTTTTTTTATTCATCTGAAACCTCCATTTTAATTAGTGTGAGATTATAAGTTTGAATGATTAAAAACTTAAACCTTTTAACATATTATCGCTAAAAAAAGGGACAAAAGGTGTCCCTAAACTATAAATGAATACCTAGTTCTTACATTCATCTTCAACTAAAGAAACAAGTTCTTTTAAAAGATTTATTGTTTCATTAAATTCAAGACAATAATACATTTCAGTGCCTTTTTTCTGAACTTGAAGTAACCCTGATTGTTTCAATATTTTCAAATGATGAGATACAGTAGGTCTTGACATGGGAATATTCTCCGCAATTTGCGTCACATTCAAGCTATCTTTATCAATTAAAAGTGATACAATTTGCTGACGAGTTGGATCCCCCAACCCTTGAAAACATGGTCTTAAATTTTCTAAAATATGCATTACTTTATCATTACAGTTCATTTCGCTAACATTACCTTCCGTTTAAGAATTTAATCATTTAAACGTATTATAAATTACATTACTATCTAATGCAATAAAGAAGTAGCACCAACTTTAAGTATAAATATAGAAAGTTTCATAAACAGCCATTTTCGATTTTCCAGATTTGTAAGAATGTCGGTTCTTTTTTCTGTAACAATTGCCAAATCCATTCCAGCTACAACCAGGACAAACCCACGAAATTCACGAAGCCTATATCAGATTGTATCAAAAGCTTCCAACTCAAGTGATCCTGCTTCGCCTGTTTATCCTCCTACAGAAAAACGGGCGAAAGTGTCACTGTTATGAGAAAACAGCATAGCAATAAATAAAATGGCCTAACTTCTCATAAATGACTGTTGTAGTGATATAAAATTTTCGTTCTGGGGGTATTTACTTTTCTTAGCTTGATAGCGATGGGGTACCACCACATGCCCATCAAGGTAAGATTTCATAATACCCCCAGAACGAAATTTTTGTGCATCTTACTCGTTTTTATCGTTTTGGGGTTCGTTATTGTTAGCTTGATGGCTATGGGGTCTCGACGTCAAAATGCGAAAATTATACACTAAGACATTTTAGGAATTAAAACCTCGATTTTGTTACGATTCAAAGCGCCATGACATGTGTTCAGAAAAGGACCATTTCTGAGACTGTTTTTTACATATATATATATATTATTTTTCATTATTAAAGAAAATACCACTTGTTTCTTTGTTAAATAAATATTAAAATGATTAAAAGTTTATAAAGAAAGGTTGATTAACTTGGATTCTTACGATTATAAAATTATGCAATCAATAATGAATAATGGTAGAGTTACTTGGGCTGAATTGGCATCTCACATTGGATTGTCTTCACCAGCAGTTGCTGATCGTGTCAATCGTTTGATTAGTAATGGAGTAATTAAAGAGATTGGAGCCAAGATAGATGGAGAAAATGTAGGAACTGAGTGTACAGCTTTTGTATCAGTCTCATTAGAAAAACCAAAATATAGAGAAGAATTCTTACATCTTATTACTAATTTGGAGGAGGTACAAGAATGTCATCATATTGCGGGGGATGATGATTATTTATTGAAAATTCGTTGTCGGAATACCAAGGATTTAGACAGAGTGATTAGCTATGAAATCAAAAGTCTGCAGGGGGTACTTCGAACAAAAACAACAATAGTAATGGATACAACGAAAGAAACATTTAAAATTCCTTTGCAAAAAGATAAGTTTTTTATTGATGAGGTAGGAGAAAATGACAAGTGAATTCTTACTCAAAGGTCTTATCATTGGTTTTAGTATTGCGGCTCCTGTAGGACCTATCGGAATTTTATGTATTCGTAGAACGCTTGAGAACGGGAGATTCGTTGGATTTATGTCAGGTTTAGGTGCTGCAACAGCGGATGGTTTATATGGTTTAATTGCGTGTCTAAGCTTAACAGTGATAACTAATTATTTGATTAATCAACAATTATGGTTTCAACTAATTGGCGGAATTTTTTTAGGTTATTTGGGTGTTAAAACTTATATATCAAAACCCTCAAATATACTTACTAAAAGTAAAAATGAACAAAATATTAAGGCATATATATCTACTTTCTTTTTAACAATAACTAACCCGGTAACAATTTTGTCTTTTATTGCCCTTTTTTCAGGGCTTGGAATAGCTAATTCAGAGATTGACTTAATGGCGAAATTAATATTAGTATTAGGAGTTTTTTTAGGTTCAATACTATGGTGGTTATTTCTTAGTATTGTTGTTAGCTTATTAAAGAATCGAATAAATGCAAATTCTTTAATAATTATCAATAAAACATCTGGCTTAATTTTACTGTTATTTAGCCTATGGTCTTTTTATGGTGTACTAATTACTTTGTAATATTTGCTTTCAACATTACATTTAACTTCTGAACAAAGTGATTTAATTATACCTTAATTAGAGTAGGCGGTCTTGTAGGAAGTATTATTGTTGTTCCACTTGAAAAGCGATTTCGACGTGGGATTCTAATTCCCTCTTTGCTAGGTAGGGGTACCGCCATGGCGGTACCCCTAAAAGTAGGAATATAAAAGTAAAGAAACATAGAGTTTCTAAGGTTTCACCCCATCTTACCCTGTTGTGCTTTAGATAAAAAGAAAGCACCCTCGAAAGGATGCCTTAATTTTCAATCTTCATCTTCTTCATATTCATTTGGATCGGTGGTTATGGCAATTGTTTTTTCATCGCTACGGAAATCGAATTTTAATCCCCAATTACAACTAGTTACACTGAATGTGTTGTTGTTGATAGAAAAGGCTATAATCATTTCGTTCATATCGTCTTTCTGCACTACAATATAGCTTTTTTCATTAGAGAAAACCGTATAATCCGGATGTGCTATAAGTTTCCAGCCGTCTACTAATTCTGTTTGGATAGTTTCCATGAATGCCACCTCATTTTATGTAATACCTAAATTATACAATAACATAATGCAAAAGTAATGGTTGGAAGTTCTTTGTACAGGATAAAGTACCATACGAATATCTCATACCCCATTATGAACTCTATTTTGTAGGTGATTGAGATTGTGAAAGAATGTACTTAAACTAAAGGGGCAGGATAGTTCATTAAGGAATACTGTTAAGTCACATTAAAGTTGTTTAAAAATGTCAGTCATGTTATTCCATTAAAGGGCCAGATTCTTTAGGAATCTTGTATAATAAACTTAAATACTTTTTTCGATTAAAGATAGAGGGTATAAAAATGGATAATGAAACAGCTAAAAATATTAGAGAAAGTTTAACGGCTGATTGTAGGAAGTGCTTTGGACTTTGCTGCACAGCACTTAACATTGTAGCATCAAGTGATTTTCCGATTGACAAATCGGCAGGTACTCCTTGTATGAATTTGCAGTCTGACTACAGTTGCCAAATTCATAGTCAGTTAAGGGATAAAGGATTCAAAGGCTGTACAGTATTTGATTGTTTGGGTGCTGGACAAGTCGTTTCTCAAGTTACTTTTAACGGTCAGAGTTGGCGAGAAAACCCTGACATTGGGAAGAAAATGTTTCAAGTGTTCCCCATCATGGAACAAATTCATGAAATGATTGCGTACGTGGCGGAAGCTCTGTCTTACGATATACCAGATGATTCAGCTGACAAGTTAAGAATACAGTTAAAGCAATTGCAGGATTTAACCAAGCTGGACGCAGATAATTTATTGTCACTTGATCTGGTGATGTACCGATTTTCTTTAAATGAACTACTTACTTCAGCGAGTGATTTTGTTAGGAGAAATACAATTGATAAAATGCCTGGTGCTCGAAAAATTAAAGAGTTTGACCATGCGAGAGCTGATTGGATGGGCAAAAAGTTAAAGGGAAAAGATTTAAGGGCAACTGATTTTAGGGGAGCCTATTTGATTGCTGCGGATATGAGAAATACGGATTTAAGGGCAGTCAATTTTATTGGTGCGGATTTGCGAGATGTTAATTTCAGTGGCGCTGATCTGTCCACCAGTATGTTTTTGACCCAAATGCAAATTAATTCGGCTAAAGGTGATGTAAAGACAACATTACCCTCTCATATACATCGACCTTCTCATTGGATTAACTAATTTTGTTCATGTTTTTATATTTAAAGAAGCTTTTTGAAGATGGTTTTACTATCAGTCTTATTCAAGAAAAGGGCGCGATTCTTTAATGAGAATTGCTTTTCTTAATGAACTAACGGGTGCGTTAGCTGAAGATCAGAGCTTTCTATAAGGCAGCATTTTTGTATGAAAACACATTAGTGAAAGAGACCATACTAAAATAAGCCCACCATATTCTAATTTTTTGAAGGACTTA
>NZ_JAOPHO010000094.1:0-11251 GCF_033141925.1 Peribacillus sp. CSMR9 | reverse complement strand
AAAAATTCTCGAAAGAATGGGTAAAAGACGTTCGTGAAAATATAGAATCCGAATGATGATGCTCTAAGTTGAATGCCATAAAATAACTAAGTGTATCATCACTGTCCCTCGTAGCCCAAGGAACAAAAAAAGCCTAATTAACTCAAAAATGGGCCAAGCATTCAATCACTTTGTCCACTCCAGATTGTTTTCCCTTTCATATGTTATTAGACAAGCTAATGAAAAGGGGATGTAATGATGAGTAAAAAAAATTCATCGAGCCGCCAATCCAGTTCATCTCGTAAAAGATGCAATGGATGTATATGTAATACTTTACGCCGTTTGAGTCCTGGTACAGAAGTAGACGTTTTTTTATCTGGAGGCACAGTTCTTGAAGATGTTATCTTCCTTGCCTTTGACAAAAATACTTGTTGTGCCCGATTCAGGGACGAAGAGGGAGAACCCGGTACTATCCTTATAGTTGACTGCCGAGACATCCAAGCCCTTCGCATCGAGTAATGATATTTAGGGGGATCCTTCATTTTTGAAGGATCTTCTTTTATTAAGGCTGTTTTCACATACTTTGTTGCTATTTACCAGGTAGTGAGTTGTGGTTGATTTCCCCTCCAGATGCTCGCTTTCCGCGGGGCGGGCGGTGAGCCTCCTCGGCGTAAACGCCTGTGGGGTCTCACCTGTCCCGCTGCTCCCGCAGGAGTCTCGCACTTCCGCTCCAATCAACCTTAAATAGTTTCGTTTTAAAAACAACAATCTTTACGAAAAGAGCCTTTATTAATGACACTGTATTGAACTAACCATTTTAAGTTAAGTAAACACAGCATAGAACAAAAACTTGATAGAATAATTGAGCTACTTGAAAATGATTAAAGAGAATAGTTTCTTTTATGATTTCCAATTTATTTGTTCCCACACTTTGATTATGCGACACAAAAGACATGTTCCCCATAAAGACAGTTCCAATCTTAAGCTACCCCCGTTAGCTTAAGAAGAAAAAACACCTTAGTTGGCATTTTTCGGCACAGTAAATTTGCTGGTTTATGAACTTTCAATGGAGATTTTCTTCATTAATCGTTTTAATTTATCTTCTGTAGCTGTTCCATCTACTGGTGTATAGATACTGCACCTTAAGTCCATGTCCCCCTGGACTTTAAGAGAAGTTAAATTAAACAACATCTTTCCGGCTTTAGCATGTCTAAATTCAATCATCATTTCTGGAGCTTTACTCACTTGACTTTCTTGCCATAAAGACTGAAATTCCGGGTGAGAATTACTCATTTCTTTAATAAATAGGTTATACCATTCATCACCTAAGTAGTGACCATAATAGGCACGGAAAATGGAAAGAAACCCCTTAACAAAATGCTCCCAATTCACAGCTAATGCTTTTAATTCTTTTCTTGTAAATACTAGATGGATCAAATTTCGTTGATCATCTGGGAGTTGTTCAAAATCTAAAAATACATGTGCAGCAGCATTGTTCCAGCCTACAATATGACAATGTCGATCTGTAATGATAGTAGGACAGTACATCAACTCAGCTAAAATTCTTTCCAAAGAAGGACTAAGTTTTGGCTGATCCTTCTTTCGATCAATAATGGGTGATTTCACTTCTAAAGCTAAATCATATAGATACTCTCGTTCATCATTATTTAATTGTAGAGCTGTAGATATGCAATCCAATACGCTTGTAGAGACCTTTATATCCCGACCTTGCTCCAGCCACGTATACCAAGTAGTACTAACTCCAGCCAAATGTGCAACTTCTTCTCTTCGTAAGCCAGGTGTTCTTCGCCGTGTACCAGCAGGTATACCGATAGATTCAGGCTTTATTTGGGATCGCTTCGTTTTTAAAAATGAAGACAAAGCTTCAAGTCTGTTTTTATCATCCATTTCTAAAACCTCCATCATAACATTTAACTTAGTAGTTATTATACCAGGATAAACACTCACTTGTAATAGGATAATCCCGAAGTATAATACAAGTATACTATTCATTGGAGTGATGAAAAATGGAAAGAGTCGTTATTACCGGAATGGGAGTAGTCTCTCCTATTGGAAACAACGTAGATAAATTTTGGAGAAATCTGACTGAAGGGAAATCGGGCATTTCCTCTATTGATACATTTGACGTAAGCAATCATAAAGCAAAAATTGCAGGAATTATTCGTGATTTTAATGCAGATGATATTTTAGGAAAAAATGAAGCCCGACGTCTAGATCGCTTTTCTCAATTTGCTTTGGCTGCTGCTGAACAAGCCTGGACTGATTCTAATTTAAATATTGATGATATCAATCTTGAAAGACTTGGCGTATATGTTGGTTCGGGGATAGGAGGAATTGAAACATTGATTGATAATGTGGATACTCTTCGAGAAAAAGGTCCAAGACGAGTTAGTCCAACCCTGGTACCTGCCATGATTTCAAATGCTGCCGCAGCCCAAATTAGTATCAAGTGGAACGCAATGGGACCTACTATGTCACCTGTTTCTGCTTGTGCGATCGGAAATACAGCTATTGGTGAGGCATTCAGACTTATTCGCTTTGGAGAAGCAGATGCCGTTTTTGCAGGAGGAGCAGAGGCAGCTATAACAGATTTATCTTTAGCTAGTTTTGGTAATGCTACAGCATTATCAACGAGAAACGATAATCCAACTAAAGCTAGCCGTCCTTTTGATGTAAATCGAGATGGGTTTGTCATGTCAGAAGGAGCAGGAATTTTAATCTTGGAATCTTTGTCTCACGCTTTACAAAGAGATGCAAAAATTTATGCAGAAGTCATTGGGTATGGTGCGAGTTCTGATGCCTATCATATGGTAGCTACACACCCAGAAGGTAAAGGAGCCTATCTTGCAATGAAAATGGCTTTGAAAAATGCAAAAGTTTCTCCTGAAGAGATTGATGTTATTAGCGCTCATGCAACAAGTACAGAAGTGGGAGATCGATCTGAAACACTGGCCATTAAAAAACTATTTGAATCAAAAGCTTATCAAATCCCAATAACAGCTAATAAATCTATGCTTGGTCACATGTTAGGAGCAGCAGGAGGCGTGGAAGCAATTGCCTTGGCAAAAAGTTTAAAGGAAGGAATTATTCCTCCAACCATCAACTTAGAAAAGCCTGATTCATTATGTGATTTAGATTATGTACCAGGTGTTGCTCGTAAAGTGGAAATAAGTATTGGTCTATCCAATTCATTCGGTTTTGGAGGTCATAATGCAGCTATCGTTTTAAAAAAATACGAGTGAATTAAATTTCGCTCGTATTTTTTTTATTAAAATTAAAGATCCTCAAGAGAACCTTTAGTTAGTAATGGGGCTTATAAACTTTGTGCCCCTATTCCTATTTTCTTTAATAAATAAATTAATTGTTCTTTCTCTTCGTTAGTAATGAATGAAACATTTTCTGAGATTGTTGCAACGTGTTTTGGGAAAATCTTGTCAAAAAGTGCTTTTCCTTCTTCCGTTATGACGACATTAGAAGCCCTTCTATCATTAGGGTTTGGTTGTCTTTCTACAAACCCTTTCTTTTCTAACTTATCTACGACATAGGTGATACTTCCACTTGGAATAGAGAACGTCTCACTGATCTTTTGGACAGGATGCGGACCTTTACTGTAAAGCAATTCAAGAATCATAAAATTTTCCCTACTAATATTATGACTTTCAATATCTTTCAGTACGTTTTCGGCAACAGCTTGGGAAGCTTTCATCCAAACACGTAACAACCTCAAATCCAACTGACTTTGTTCATCTCCTTGATACATTCACCGAACCTCCTATTACAATAATTTTTAAAATTCAATTTAGGTTATCTTGGTTTTCTGTATAAAGGATAATCAACTTCAACTGGAATTTCTATTAGCAGCATCCGAAGTTCTTCACCTTTAGGCTGAATGGTAAAGCTTTCAACTTTCTCTGATTGAATAATGATGAAATCCTTATTATCAAATGAAACCTCCAATTCATCAATAACACCGCCATTACCTCTAATAGCTAAACCAGCTAGTGTCCGATTAGGTGAAAGAGCATAATTATAGGTTGCACCATTTCCAAGTTCAACATCGTACATTTTGGCATCTGTCACGAGATTGATTGGTGAATGTTCACCTAATATCGTCTTAATCATTACACCGTTTTCCGAAGTGATTGGGAAATCTTCATGCACGTATTTTGAGTAAGTGGGTGTTCGCTTTATGGCTTTGCTTAAGTGCGGCTCGAACCAAATTTGAAACCCTTCTGACGGCTCAAGAAGAGATTCGGCATGTTGCACACCTGAGCCGGTTTGCATCACCTGAACACCACCAGCACCTACTTCGCTAATCGTACCAAGCGTATCTTGGTGACGACCTCTCCCCTTAATGTTGTAGCTTAATATCTCAAAACCTTGATGAGGATGAAAACCAATACCACCTTCGCCCTCAGATTTTGCCCATGCCCAGTAAAATAATGGTCCTAGCCTATTTATTAGTGATCCTTCTCCAGAAAAGCCAATGGGTTTTTGTTCTATTATTTTACCGCCATCAAACTGCCCAAACGCCTGATCTTGTGGTTTAATAATTTTAATATCCATTCTAATTCCTCCTTTATGTTAATAATTAAAGCAATGAGCCAAAATTTATAAGTAATACAATTAATCCAAGAATTAATAAAACAATCGGCATCATCATTTTGCTTACAGAATCTTTAATTTTGATGTGTGTGAAAATTGCCCCAAGCATTGTCCCAACAATAAATAAACCACCCCACGCAGCTAACTTATCATTCCAAATACCTGAGATAACTAATACTGCTCCAATAACTTCAACCAGACCTGTAAATATCCTAAAACCTCCTGGATACCCATAACGCCCAAATTCATCCACCATTTGCTTTGAACCGAACTTCATAAATCCAAACATTAGGAATCCTAATCCTAATATGCTTTGAAGAATAATTGATAAAACAGTCATTTATTTTCTCTCCCTTTAACCTAATATTATTTATCCTAAACTTAGTGCTTTTTTATCCTAACATTAGGATAAGTCTTGTGTCAACAAAAAAAACAACCCGATTTATGGTTATTGGGTTGTTTTTTTATCTACTATTCAAATTGTTTCTTCTTCAACTATCCTGCCCCTTTAGCTCATAAGAAAAAGAGCTGCCAAAGCAACTCCCTTATTTAAGTGGGTTGATGTGGGATACACCAATCGAATCCTCGCTTGAATTAAAGTGTGACAATAATCGGACCATCTTTAGTAAGGATAATAGTATGTTCCAATTGAGCTACATAGCTTTTTTCTGTAGCATATGTCCAACCGTCTTCTTTTTGGAGCACTTCTTCTTCAAAGGTTGAGATAAATGGTTCGAATGCGATAACCATCCCTTCCTTTAATATTTCATTATCCCATGGATCATAATAATTGCAAATATGGTCAGGTGCTTCGTGTATTCTACGTCCAACACCATGTCCTGTAAGGTTTTTGATAACAGTGAATCCATGTTGTCTCGCTGTTTCGAATACTGCTTTTCCGATTCTGCTTTTTTTGGAACCGGGTTTTGCTTTCTTAAGACCTGCTTCAAATGCCTTTTTAGCAACGTCGCATATTTTCGTTAATACTTCTTCTCCTTCTCCTACCACAAATGAGATTCCTGTATCTGCAAAATAACCGTTCTTTGAAGCAGATACATCTATATTTACTAAATCCCCTTCATGAATAACCCGATGACCCGGAATACCATGTGCCACTTCTTCATTAAGACTAATGCAGGTATAGCCAGGAAAATCATATACACCTTTTGGAGCTGACACTGCACCTGCTTTTTCTAAAAGTTCTCCGGCTATATCATCAAGTTCTTTGGTCGTTATGCCAGGAATTGTCCTTTGTACCAATTCATCTCTAATGGAGGCAATAATTTTGCCAATTTCCTTCAAACCATTAAAATCTTCTTCTGTTTTTGCAATCATTTTTATCCTACCTCATTATCTTTTATCATTAATAAGCTATATAAGTATTAATTGTACCTTTATTTTCTCGAAAAATAAAAGCAATGTAAAATATTTGGTACCCCCCTCAGCTGAATTATTCTTCGATCAAGGAATGGAACCACAAAAAGGATTTAGTACATATGACTATACTAGTAATTGGATTAACCTTCCACTTTTCTTATAGAGCTAAACTGCCCCCGTTAGTTCCTTAAGGAAAAGGCATAAATCCTTCCTGCTGAATCAATGCCTTCACTTTTTGAAATTAACTTTACTATTATTTTTTTTAGTTAACATATAGCTTTGTGTTATCATTTCGTAAATGGCTTCCTTTGGAACAGTACCGTCAAGTATTATCGAATTCCAATGGTCCTTATTAAGATGAAATGCCGGAACTACCGAATGGTAAATCTGACGCCAATAATCTAAAAAACCGGGATCACATTTCACATTAATCCAAATATGGCCATCTTTTTCAAATATCCACGCAAACACTTTCTTGTTATCTATATGTCGCATTAACGTCCAATTCTTATCACGAAATGGATAATCTTCATATGTATTACCCATTCCCAAACAGTAACCGATAGCTCCCTCTCTATTTTTCATTGTTAACCTCTTCTCTAACATAATAACTTGCTAGTTTTTTAATAAAGCTGCATCCCATACGACTGCCCGTCGCACAAAAAGCTGCCTTAAAGGCAGCTCCGATCTTAAGCTATCGCATCTGTCAGTTGATTAAGCGATAAATATTACTAATAGCCCATATTATAATTAAGACCCAAATCAATAATATTATTGAGCCGACTATCCAATTCTTCGGCTTACCGTTTTTCATCATTTCCTCTGCCTTAACTTCACAGTCGGTTAATACACTCTTTGGAATCATCCTTAATGCAATCATTATCCCTATTGGAACGAGAATTACATCGTCTAAGTAGCCAAGAATGGGTATAAAATCTGGTATTAGATCAATCGGACTGAATGCATAAGCAACAACACAAGCTGTAAATACCTTTGCATACCAAGGCATCCGTTCATCTTTACAAGCAAAGTAAAGGATAAAAATCTGTCGTTTTAAATTTCTCGCCCAAGCCATAATTTTGTTAAACATTTTATCTCCTATAATAGTAATGATTTTATTTTCATTATAACAAAATGAAATTTACTAAAGATTGTTTTGTACTAATCTTCCCCGATATAGACAGCTCTGACCTTAGCTCTAGCACCCGCTGCTTAATAACGAGGTGTTTTTTTAGCAGGGTTATACTATTCTTGGTTTATTTTCCCTGGTGTTTATCAAGCATTTGTTTTAAATATTCTTCCGATTTTCCTTTTTGAATACTGAGACTCTCCCATTTATTATCTTTTACTTGTTTACCAATAAAAACAATTTGCCCCACATGATAAGCATAATGTGCCATCTGCCTTTCAATAGCCTCTAAAACTAAATGCCTTTCTCCACGAATGTATATATTTTTTAATAAATCTTGTTCGCTTAAACCAGTTAATGTATCAATTAGGGTTTTCCAGCCTTTTTCCCAAACAATAGTTAGTTCGGATTTTGAAGATATATCATCTATAAATTCTTCATCACGATTTCTATATTCCTTTTCTCCGTCTGACGTTAAAAAATCAGTCCACCTTGAAACCATATTTCTACTCAAATGCTTTACTATTACTGCAACACTATTTGACTCGATATTATACGTCCAATGTATATCCCCTTCGGATAATTGATTTATCGTTTTATCTCCTAGGCTTTTTACACTTTTAAACCTTTCGATTACAATCTTTAAATATTCGTTTCCAATATCCATAATCATTCCCTCCCTAAATACATAATTTAATTTTACTAAATTTTAAATGACGAAATATTCTCTCTACTTATTGTAAATGAAATTAAAGTGAAATATCGTAATCTCACCAAAAAAGGCATTTTACGTATCCCTAGTATAGTTTATTGGTTATATCTTCTAACCTATTATAAAAAATGAAGACTTCAAATTATTATTAATTAAAAAAATGTTATTATTAATTTGTATATTTTCCGGAGATTATTATTAAGATATCAGGAGGTTTACAAACGGGAATGGTTAGTGGAGTAAATGAAAATAGAGAGTGTTATGTAGACTAATAATGTATAAAATATAACAAAAGAAAAAACCAGTTTTATTAGACTGATTTTTTCATCTAAATATAACACTTTGTTAAATTCAGTTTTTAACACTTACATGTTCAATTATACGCTTCATCGCCTGAATTTGCCCCATATGAGTCGCTTCATGCATTAATGTTAAACCTGCGAGTTCTCCAACAGTCTTACAACCTAGGAATGGTGTATCCAAATCTTGATCTAGCTGTTCAGAAGAAATTTGCTTTATACGAGTTAATTGACCTTTCAACTGTACAATAAGTTGATCCATAGCAGGTATATTCCCTGTCCAATCAGCTGGTTTTGTACCATTCCCAAACAATTCTATATAATTCATGGGAAGGTGAGTTGTTACATGCGGGAAACCAAACATAGTTTGTTCAGTAATTGTCAAAACGTGACCTGTATGCCAATGAATTGTGTTATTAAAACCATCTGGCTGCACATCAGTTTGTTCCTTAGAAACGGACTCTACATTCTTGATGAAATATTCTCTTGTCATCTCAAATTGCTTAAATACAAGTTGATTCATCTTTTTCTCCCCTCTCATTAACAAAATCATCCATATTATACCAGTAAAAAACGAAAAAGAATATAGTTGAAACTTCCTAAAATTAGCTTTATGTCAACCGGTTTTTGTTCCACAGTAGGGCGCGATTCTTTTAATAAGGTTCGCTTTTCCTAATGAACTCGGGTGCGTTAGCTGAAGATCGGAGCTGTCTTTATGGCAGCTTTTTTTTATATGAGGGGCAGGATAGTTGAAGAAGGATAAGCATTCAAGGTTAACGAATTATTAAAAAGTAATATACATTTTATGGAGTAATTTTACAGGTATAAAAAAGCTATAGGAGTCTCCGTTAACATTGTTTATTTTGATATCCATTCATATTGAATATCAGGTAAATTTTCTTCATTTTCGTGTCCTCTACCAATGATTTTAAATCCATTCTTTTCATAAAATCGTTGTGCGTTTTCATTTACTTCAAATGTATATAATGTTAATCTCCCACTTGATTTTGCTTTTATTTTATCTAGTAATGTTTGACCTATACCAATTCCTTGATAATCTATATGAATATAAAGTTGGCTTATTTCCGTTTCATTAGAAGCAATCATTCCAACTACTCTATCGTCAATTAACGCTAAATTTATTTGAAACTGTTCAGGTAATATATTATTTAAAAAATAAACGTGATTTTCAAAGCTATGAATTTCTTTCTGACCAATTGCCTGTTCCTTACTATCTCGCCACATTTTCACCGTTTGTTCAGCGTACTTGGGATTATACTGAGTAATTATGATTTGGTGTTGATTCACTACAATACCTCCTCAATTTTTGTTTACTGCTTTATTTGTAGTTTTCTTGTTAAAAAAACGATGAATACTACCCATTACGTATATAGGTTTTATAAAATTTCTTCCTAGCTTCTCTCCCTATTCAGCACCGTTTATGAAACAAGAAAGTAGCCTCTATGGCAGCTCCATTCTTCAGCTATTGCACCCGTTAACTTAGTAAGAACGATTGATGCACTTTTAAATTATTCCAAGTTGATTTCCAACCTTCATTAATGAAGTAAATTACCTATTAGCTGAATCAGACTTTTTTGCTACCCAGTAAAATGTTCTTTGAAAATCTGGTTAAAATAAGGCTTAAAATCAATTTCAATCATTTGTTGGTAATCCTCATTAACAACTGTTAATAGTACAACTGAATGGTCTTTTTTATCTGATGTAATTTCGAATTTATCAACCCGTTTTAAGTCCAAAAGTGATAACAATCTATTTGAAGTACGGTGAGTTACTTGTATTTTTACTTCTCCATAGGAGGGCGAAAGTGTAACAATAAAGTCTTCTTCTCCATTAGAAAATCGGTATGTTGCTTTATTATAATAAAATGGCAAGTCTTTTGAAGTAGTATCTAATAACAATGGTTCACATTCAAATAACGACAGAAAGTCATTTTCTTCTGGAAATGCAGCCATTTTCCCTGATCACCTTCTTTATCACTATTTTAACAGTTTCATATTCAACTAACCTGCCCCTTTCGTTCCATAACAAAAAGGTTGCTTGTGTAACCACCCTTTGAGGTAAAGCACCATTAGTTTAAGTATAGGATTTCACAGTCCAACCATTCCTTTATTTAGTGGACACAACCAATTCATGTGGCATGCCAAGGTGCCGGTATTTAATTACGACTTTGTCAATACTATGTTCATGCACTAACGAAAGAGCATATATGGCATCATCTTCTGTTGCAGTACCAGCATTTACTTTATCAAGTTGCTTTTGTGGGTCTGTCTTTGGTTTAAGAGTTATAGAATCTAATCCTTTGAAGGTATATTCACTTGCTTCTTCGCCATTAAAATTGTCAGAGATAATAAACCCTTTTGGATGATAACTCACTTGTAATTTCACTTTGGATGGTACAACTTCATCATTGACAAGAACCTCTTCAATTTGAATATCATCAAATGGACTTTTATTTCCTACCGAAACCAATTGTACCTGCTTATCATTCGCTGAAGCACTTGGATAAGCTACTAAAGGTTGGTTTAATTTCAGAAAAAAGAAGACACCTATAAATAAAACCACAATACTAATGACACCTATTAACACCTTTTTCAAAAAAACACTCCTTTACTAACCCACCCTTTTAATTTCATATTTTGCTCTACATTAAAATGATAATTCCACAAATCGCAGCTACCCCAACAAAAGATAATACGTAAAAATAAGGTGGTATAACTTTACCGACAATCTCTGCTTCCTTTTGAAGGGTGTCTACTTTATCCCATGCATTCACAATATCTGGTTTATAGCTCTTTGTTTTTATAATACTCACTAACATCAAACAGACTATGTATAAAACATGAAGTGCAATTGAACCAATAATCGCTTGAAGAACCAACTTCATATTCTTACTCCTTTTTTCATTAAATATACCATAATAATCCATTTTAGTCTTTAAACCTAAACCCTCGTTATTAAGGGTATTGCACAGTTTGTGTCTAATGAGAAACAAAAGACGGCTTCGATCTTAAGCTAACGCACTCGTTTGTTGCATAAATCGAGTAGGAGGAGGCGCCTAGCCTCCGACCTCTCACACCACCGTACGTACCGTTCGGTATACGGCGGTTC